>JAIIAN010000035.1 GCA_022717655.1 Bacillota bacterium
GTATTTCCATTTCTTGCTCCAATTCTCTCACTGTCCAGATAAATGCTTTCTGCATCATAAGGGCAGGTAGCTTTTACTTTGCAACCATCAAGACATCTCTTCGTACATCCCTCCGGTGCATTTTCTTCTTTAAATAAATATGTGCTTCCAAAAGAAGATAAGGATTTACATTTTTTATCTGCCAGCCACAGATATAAATCCATATCATGACAGCATTTCTGTAAAATCATTGGACTTGACAGTTCTTTATTTCTCCAGTTTCCTCTTACGAAACTGTGTGCCATATGAAACCATCCTACATTTTCGGATGCATTGATAGAAACAATGTCTCCAAGCACGCCGGAATCCAGGATTTCTTTTACTTTACGGAAAACCGGTGTGTAACGTAAGACATGACAGACAACAACTTTGCGGTCACATTCTTTTGCTACTTTTACAATTTCACGGCACTCATCAAGGTCCGGTGAAATTGGTTTTTCCAGTAACAAATGATATCCTTTTCTTAATGCCGGAATTGCCTGCGCTACATGCTGTCTGTCCTGTGTCGTAATAAACATCACATCTGCAAGCTTCTCTTCTTTTAACATTTCTTCTGCGCTTGTATAACATCTTTCTTTTGGAATGTGATATTCCTCCGCTACCATTTCCACTTTTTTCGGATTGACATCTGCAATTGCAACAATCTCAATCTTATCCGGATGGATTTTTGCAGCTTTGGCATAAGTATCTTTTCCCCGGCTTCCAAGTCCGGCAAGTGCAACTGTAATTTTATTTGCCATTTCTTTCTCCTCTTTTCTTCCGCTGTAGCCTTAAAATCTTTCTGTATTCATCTCAAGTTGAACAAAATTGCTTATGAATCAAAGAAAAGCGGGTAGAAACAGCTATCCACAACAACAACTGTTTCTTACGCCCGCTTTGGCTCCGCTCATTTTTTGATTTATCTGCTTTCGGAAACAATTTCATAACTCTGTTTTCTGAAATCAACTCTTACTTTTGTACCATCAGAAAAACTTGTTTCCTGTACCATGTAATCCCCATTCATCATCTCATGACGCAGCATTTCACATTTTGCAACTTTTTCATGTAAATCAGATACGATTTTACTGCGCTCGATATTTTCTTTCAGACTGAGTTTTACTTTGTCATCAAATGCACCATCAAAATTTGGATATGCAGCATCACGAATCAGATACGGTGCTCCGCCATTTAACAGGGCATAAAGCATATAATCCTCTTCATCGCTGACCTTATCCATCATCCATGGTTCAATCACACAATCATGATAAACCAGATTGTATAACGGAACCGGAACGCCTTCTTTTGGGGTTCCAGGCTGTCTCATCATAAAGTCATAAGGTGCATAATGGCAGAAAACCAAACTCGGAACTGCCCAGTCACTCACTTCTTCAGAGCTTGGCAGGATTCCGCAAGAGAGCAGATACTCAAAGCATTTTCCTCTGAATTCATAGCAGTCTCTTCTGGTCATGCGATGTTCCGGATTATCACATTCATCACCTTCATTACAGGTGAATACGTCCAGATACGCCCCATCTAATTCTATACCATTTCGTTTTATTTCTCCAAAATTTCGTTTTACATAATAACTTGCCTGTGTCGCACACAGATAAGACTGTGGACCACCTGCCCATCTTTGATGTTTCGGAATTGTTCCATCCGGCAGTCTGCATGCATAATTCTCATCAAAACTTGGCGCTGCCAGATAATAATCACGGTACTGATCATGGATTCCAAACATATAACCACACTCATGCATGGTATCTGCAAGTTTTTTCATGCCATCCCAGCCACCGGCTTCTTTACATGCCGGAAGGTAATCCGGATGTTTATTATCATATCCTGGCTCAGCCCAGCCGTCTAAGTGAAGATAAAGTTTTTTCACTCCGGCCTCATGGATTTCTTTTATCTCCTGCACACGTGTCTCAAACGTTGTCAGGTGATTATTTTTATCCGGATTTTCCGGGTCAAAGAAATCCGAATTTTCCTGTACCTGAGTTTTGATTCCTTTATGTACAAATGCGCATCCAATTAAATCATTAATGGATGGATTTCTCATTGCTTTTTCAGACAAAGTACGAAGCCTTCCCTGCTCATTTACATAACCTCTGTAAATTTTACAAAGGGTATTATAATCGCAGTCCGATGCAAATGTATAACGCATAATTCTGCGATAATCCATTTTGCCAAGACTTGGTTCAAAATAAACCCCTACGTGTGTATATGGTCCATTCGCCGGATGATTTGCATAATAACCTCCGTTCCATGGTGTCTCACAAATTGCAATATAACCTTCCCGCTCTTTTACCTGACCAAACCACGGCATGTAGCCGCCTGCTGTTTCAAAAAATCCATTAAACGGAATTGCTCCCAGCTCCGTTTCCCAGTCATTTGGAATGAGCACACCCTGTTCATGTGTCAGCAGTGTATACCATTCTTTGCTTGGATTTGTAAATTCCATTGCTCCAGGCCAGAACAGCTTTTTAATATGAAGTCCTTCTTCTTTTAAAGGAATCCATTCAAAATACACATGTCCGGTTGCACCTTCAATCCAGATTAATGTTTCAAAACTGTATGGATATTTTTTTCCTTCTTTTTCAAAATCAGAAAATATACTTCTGATTCCGACTCCGATTCCCGTCTGATACGTTTCATGAGAAATTGAAGCTGCCTCGTCAAAGAAAAGCTCTCCTTCCTCACATTCCATATATGGACGGAATCCTTCTTTCCAAGACCACTTTGTCTTTTCTTGTTCCAGTGTCACCATCAGACTTTTTTCGTCCAGACTGACAGCTACTGTCCCCTGTTCAATTTTTCTCATAGCGTAATCCTCAATTTCTACTTTTTTCTACTCTTTTCAACATCTTTAAATATAATTAACAGTATATACAGTTTTTCGGTCAATATGTTGCCTTATTAAATACTTTTCTTGTCTTATTGCATACTTTTTGTTAAAATATCCGCAGGAGGAATACAGATGACCTACATTAAAACCACATTGAAGCGGGAAATCGCAATCGATTCGATTATCACAATCCACTATTTTGAATACATGAAAGACTTTGTCTTTCACGGGGAATCTCATGATTTTTGGGAATTTCTTTACGTTGATCAGGGAAGCGTCATTGTACAGGCCGGAGAAAATCATTTCCGTATGGAAGCCGGAGATATTATTTTTCATGAGCCAAATGAATTTCATGCCATACGTTCCGTCGGAAATTCTTCGCCCAACCTTGTCGTTATGTCCTTTATAACAAACTCTCCTGCCATGAATTTCTTTCGGAAGAAAAATTTCACCCTGAATAAATCGGAGCGCACTCTTGTCTCCTGCATCTTAAATGCTGCACGTGAAACTCTTGCCACACCCCTGCATCTGCCCTCGATTGAACAGGTAAAAATCAAACCCAATGCACCATTTGGCTCACAGCAGATGATTCTGCTTTATCTCGAACTATTTTTAATTACACTCGAACAAAATTATCTTCAGCTTGATGCCAGACCACCAGAACGAAAACGACATTTTCCACTTGCCACTCCAATTGAACTGTCTGATACAAAAGCGCAGAGAATCGAAGAAATTATTCAATATATGCAATTTTGTATCTGTGAACAGCTCAATACGAACCAGATTTGCCAGCATTTTTCCATGAGCCGTTCCTCTTTACAAAAACTCTTTCAAAAAGAAAAAGGCTGCGGTCCGATGGAATATTTTAACCGAATAAAAATTCAGCGGGCTAAGGTAATGATTCGAGATGGAAGTAAGAATTTTACTGAAATTGCAGGATTTCTTTCCTATAGCTCTCCTCAATATTTTTCCAAACAATTTAAAAAATCCACCGGCATGTCACCGATGGAATATGCTTCTTCTGTAAAAGGCATTTCTCAGGCATTAAAAGGGGATGATTAGAATCTGCTCTAATCACCCCTGCTTTTATTTTCCAAAACTTTTTTGTTTTCTTAATTTCACTTCTTATTTTATTTTACACGGAACGCTACGACACTGCATGCCGGAATTGTAAATTTCAGACCTTTTTCTGTGATTTCATAAGCAGTAAATGCTTCTTCTGTTACATTTTCCGGTTCTTCAAATGTATTGTAAGCATGCATTTCCTGATTTACGATACTTGCACTGACGTCGGATGGATTTAATTCTGTAAATGCCACTTCTACTTCTTCACTGTCTGTTGTAGAAAGATTATTCAAAGTAATTGTAACAATACCATCTTTGTCAATTGATACCGATTCCTGTAATTTCGGCACCTGATATTCTTTTTCCCCTGCGTCTAAGGCAGAGTTTCCTGTAATACAGCTTTCTACAAGGTCTGCATCCTGATGGTGACGATACTGATGGAATACGTGATAGGTTGGTGTTAAAATCATCTTTTCCCCTTCTGTTAAGATAACAGACTGTAATACATTAACCATCTGTGCAATACAAGCCATTTTTACACGGTCACAGTGTTTATTGAAAATATTCAGGCTTAAACCTGCTACTAAGGCGTCACGCATCGTATTCTGCTGATATAAGAATCCCGGATTTGTTCCCGGTTCTACAGTAAACCAGCATCCCCATTCATCTACAATCATGCCAATCTCTTTTTCCGGGTCATACTGATCCATAATTGCACCATGGCGGTTAATTAACTCTTCTATGTACAAAGCTTTCCATAAAGTTTTGTACCATACTTTTTCATCAAAATCCGTTGCGCTTCCTTTGATTTCCCATCCTTCCGGATGTACATAATAATGAAGAGAAAGTCCATCCATAAATCCATGAGCCATTGGCGGCTGTGGTGCTGCATAACAGGTTTTTAATACGCCCTCTGTCCAGAAATAATCTGCAACATTCGCACCTCCGCAGACTTTCTTAATCGGCGCGGAATTATCATAATGACGAACATAAGTCTGATATCTGCGGTATAAATTTGCATAGTATTCCGGAGTCATATTTCCACCGCATCCCCAGTTTTCATTTCCGACACCAAAGTAATCGATTTTCCACGGTTTCTCATGTCCGTTTGCTTTTCTTAAATCTGCCATCGGAGAAACACCGTCGAATGTAATGTATTCCACCCATTCGCTCATCTCTCTTACCGTTCCGCTTCCCACATTTCCGTTTACATAAGTTTTACAGCCCAACTGTTCACATAATTCAAAAAATTCATGTGTTCCAAAGCTGTTATCTTCTACCACACCGCCCCAGTGTGTATTAATCATTTTCTTTCTGTTTTCTTTCGGACCGATTCCATCCATCCAGTGATATTCATCTGCAAAACATCCACCCGGCCAGCGCAAAAGAGGAATCTGCATCTCTTTTAATGCCTCTACTACATCGGTTCTCATTCCGTTTTTGTTCGGAATCGGAGAATCTTCTCCTACATAAATTCCTTCGTAAATACATCTTCCAAGATGTTCTGCAAAATGTCCATAAATTTCCGGATTAATGTGTCCCTGTTTGTTCTTTTCATTTACATATAATTTTGCCATAAAATCCTCCTGCTTTTTACTCCTGTACTCTCGGAATTTTTACCTTAAGCCAATAAGATTCCGACTTAAGATAAACACTCCATAGGATGCGCATTTTTCTTCCTTCCCTCACTATATTGGATGTTGATTTCGATTGCAAGTGGTTTCTGAATTTTTTGCTGATTTCGGGCTTTTTTGCCCCGTTTTCCATACAAGTTGTCCAACATCCCATAAGTTGTATGCAATTTTTATCAAAAAAGAAGCTCTGGCGCAAGTTTTTTCCATAACTTGTACCAAAGCTTCTTTTCTTAAATTTAACTCATTCTAAATTACTTTAAATTATCGTTAATCATATAATTGCCGTTCGCATCACTGCTTAATTCGATTAACTTCTATTTTTACGCATAAACCTTAAAGTCTAATCTTAAGCATTTAATGGATATTTATCTGTCAGCTGTTTTACAATCGCTTTTGCTTTTTCAATATTTCCCTTGTCTTTTACCATAAGTGCAATTGCCTCTGCAATCTGATCCATATCTTCTTCATTCATTCCACGTGAAGTGACTGCTGCTGTTCCAAGTCTGACACCACTTGTTACAAATGGAGATTCAGGGTCGTTTGGAATTGCATTTTTATTACAGGTAATATTTGCTTCATCAAGCAGATTTTCCATTACTTTTCCAGTGATTCCTGTTCCTCTTAAATCAACCAGCATCAGATGATTCTCTGTTGTTCCGGAAACAATGTTAATGCCTCTCTTTAAGAGTCCGTCACACAATGCTTTTGCATTTTTCACTATGTTCTGCTGATAGACTTTGTATTCCGGTGAAAGTGCTTCTTTAAAGCAGACCGCTTTCGCTGCAATTACGTGCATCAAAGGACCACCCTGAATACCTGGGAATACTGCTTTATTAAAATTAAACTGTTTTGCAATCTCAGCACTACTCATAATCATACCGCCTCTTGGACCTCTTAACGTCTTATGAGTGGTTGTGGTTGTCACATGTGCATAAGGAATTGGACTTGGATGTACCCCTGCTGCCACAAGACCTGCAATATGAGCAATATCGACCATCAGATAGGCACCGACTTCATCTGCAATTTCACGGAATTTCTTAAAATCAATGACACGACAGTATGCACTTGCACCTGCTACAATCATTTTTGGTTTTGCTTCCAGCGCAATCTTTCTGACTTCTTCATAATCAATTACACCTTCATCATTGACTCCATAAGGAACAATCTTAAAATATGCTCCTGAAAAGTTTGCCGGACTTCCATGTGAAAGATGTCCGCCATGTGCAAGGTTCATTCCCATTACGGTATCTCCCGGCTTCAGCATTGCAAAGAACACTGCCATGTTTGCCTGTGCACCGGAATGAGGCTGTACATTTACATATTCGCACCCGAAGAGTTCTTTCGCTCTCTCAATTGCAAGACGTTCCACTTCATCTACACATTCGCACCCACCATAGTACCGTTTCCCCGGATAACCCTCTGCGTACTTATTGGTTAACGGACTGCCCATGGCTGCCATAACTGCCTTACTTACCCAGTTCTCTGAAGCGATTAATTCAATATGGGAATTCTGACGTTCCACTTCATCTGTAATACACTTCGCAATTTCCGGGTCTACTGCCTGAATCTCTTCAAATGAATACATGTTTTCTAACCTCACCTTTCTTCTTGTTTACTGCTTTGTTTTTTACCAGTTTCTTCATGTTGTGGATATTTGTTTCTCTCACAAAGACATTTCCTGTGTAAAAAAATGCCCAGAGCCGGAATCGAACCAGCGACACGAGGATTTTCAGTCCTCTGCTCTACCAACTGAGCTATCTGGGCTTGCGCGAAATTTTTTGAATTTCGACAACACAGCCATCTTACCATACTCTTTTTAAAATTTCAAGCCCCTTTTTCAATTTATTGCGTTAAATCCAAAAATTTTTAAATCCACTCGAAAACCTCCCTGGCCTGTCACCTCCTGTGAAATGTTGTAATTATGCAGGAAATGTGGTATCCTAACCACGATAACGCAAAAATTTTTAACGATATAAGGATTAATGAAATTATGATGAATATACGAAGATTAATTGCCATCTGGAGTGGTCGTCTGATTAAAACTGCCTGCCAGATTACTGGAAAACAGGGCGTTACGCTTGCCGGAAAAGTCGCACTCTCCATCTATCCGCCAATCTTAAAAGAACTGTCAGCCGAAGTGCGAAAAGACACTTTTATTGTATGTGGCACAAACGGAAAAACAACTACCAACAACCTGCTTTCCGATTTTCTCGTCTCAAACGGAAATAAAGTAGTCTGTAATCACACAGGTTCTAATATGTTAAACGGTGTCGTATCTGCTTTCGTCTTGAGTGCCAAATTAAACGGACACTTAGACGCAGATTATGCCTGTATCGAAATCGATGAGGCTTCTACTGTCCGTGTGCTTCCTCATTTCAAACCGGACTACATGGTTTTAACCAATCTGTTTCGTGACCAGCTTGACCGCTATGGAGAAATTGATATCACAATGAATCTGCTCTCCCGCGCCATGAAAATGGCACCGGATATGAAACTTTTAGTCAATGCCGATGATTCCCTTTCTACTTATCTGGCAATGGACAATAAAAATCCATATACCACTTACGGAATCAGCGAACAGGTATTTAAAGACCAGAACTCCAAAGAAATCCGTGAAGGTCGTTTCTGTAAACGCTGTGGGCACAAAATGGAATACAAATTTTATCATTACAGCCAGCTCGGGGATTATTACTGTCCGAAATGTGGATTCAAACGTCCAAGACCGGAATTTGATGCTTCCCACATTGATATGTCAGACGGTCTTGCTTTTGACGTAAAAGATTCCCATATCAAAGCCAATTATCGTGGATTTTATAATATCTACAATATTCTTGCTGTATTTGGCGCAGCTTCCATGGCAGGAATCCCAACAAAGAACTTTAATAAAGTACTCGGAGACTATACGCCACAGTTTGGACGAAACGAACAGTTCTTTATCAATGGCACAAAAGTCATGTTGAACCTTGCAAAAAATCCGGCCGGATTTAACCAGAATATCGGTGCTGTAATGACCGATACCAGTCCCAAAGATATTATTATTCTGATCAATGATAACAGTCAGGATGGAACGGATGTCTCCTGGCTCTGGGATGTGGACTTTGACCGTTTAAAAGATGCCAATGCAAGCTCTATTACCGTAACAGGAATTCGAGGAGCGGATATGCGCCTGCGTCTGAAATATGTGGATATCGCTTCTGATTTGGAAACCGATATCGAAAAAGCCATTGAATCCAAAATTAAAAATGGCACAAAGAATCTTTATGTACTGGTTAATTACACCGGACTTTACTCTACACACAATATTTTAAAGAAAATGGAGGGCAAAAAGTAACATGAAACTTACGATTGGACATTTATATCCTGACCTTTTGAACCTCTATGGAGACAGGGGCAACATCCAGTGCATGATGAAACGCTGTCAATGGAGAGGCATCGACGCCGAGACAATTGAATTTACCCTGGAGGATAAAATTGATTTTACCAAACTTGATATTGTACTGCTTGGCGGTGGTTCTGACCGTGAACAGATGCTTGTATGCGACCGCTTAAGAACGATTCAGAAAGATTTTCATGATTATGTTGAAGACGGCGGAAGCGTCATTGCAGTCTGCGGTGGTTACCAGCTTTTGGGACATTATTATGATACCGATGAGGGACGAATCGAAGGACTCTCCCTCGTTAACCTCTATACCGAACAGGGAAGCCCACGTCTGATTGACAATATCGTACTTCAAAATGATGCCTTTGAACATCCGATTGTCGGATTTGAAAACCATGGTGGACGAACTTACATTGGAGAAAACCGCCCATTCGGAAAAGTACTTTATGGTCATGGAAATAATGGAGAAGACGGTACAGAAGGTGTGCTTTACAAAAATGTGGTCGGCACTTATCTGCACGGTCCACTGCTTCCAAAAAATCCACATATCAGTGACTATCTGATCAAAAATGCTTTACAACGAAAATATGGCACGGATGAACTTGCACCACTTGATGATACACAGGAATTAGAAGCAAATGCTTCGATTTATCAACGTTTTGTAAAATAAAAAAATGCGGGAAACCTTTGAACGAAACTTTAAAGATTTCCCGCATCTTTTATTTATTCTATTTCTATTTACTCTATTTTTTCTCAATCTTTCTAAGCAGTGGAAGTGTAAATTTCGCATCAAAAAACGAAATAAACGGTCCTAAGCAAAATGCACTCAAAAGTGTACCGATTCCAACGATTCCTCCTGCCAGAAAACAGATAAACGCACACAGCGCATCGGTTGAAATCCTGTGCCAGAAATAGGAAATCGATGGTTTTCTCATTGCCATAATCAGCGACATACTGTCATAAGGCGCAGCCCCGACATCCGGTGTCTGATACATCGATACACCAAAACTGCATACAACCACTCCAATACAGACAACGATTAATCTCTGCCACATCACTTCCGGAATTCCAATTCCGTTACTGAGCAAATTATAAAAAAACGTCACTATATATCCCAAAAACAATGCATTGACTACCGTTCCGGCTCCGATGAATTTCCGACCGAAAGTAATTTCAATCACAAAAACTGCCAGATTAATCAATACCAGAAAATTTGCATAAGCCATTCCAACACAGTCTGAAAGTGCCATTACCATCCCGCTGTACGGGTCATTTCCAAGACCGGAGAGTTTAAAAACCGCAACCCCAAGTCCCAGAAAGATATTTCCCACTACCATAACCAGAAGACGTCCCCATCCGGCTTTTTCAAAATACCTTCTCATCATTTTTCTTTTTACTCTTCTTTCATTTTCTTGACTCTGTCAAACTCTTCTAAGATTTCTTTTTCCGGAGCTTTTGTACACAAACTGAAAATCACAATGCACAAAATACTGATTACAAAACCAGATGCAAGAGAGTATAAGCCAGTTGCAGTGCCCAGAGTCTGCCCATTGATGAACGGAATATAATCCCAGATAATAACGGTTAATCCTCCTGACACAATTCCGGCAACTGCTCCGGCAAAATTCGTTCTTCTCCAAAATAGTGACATCAGTACAATCGGACCAAATGCAGAACCAAGACCAGCCCATGCATTTGATACCAGTCCCATAATACTGTTATTCGGATTCCATGCAATTGCAAATGCCAGCACTGCAACCACGATAACGGTAATACGGCTCACTTTTAATACTGTTTTTTCATCTGCCTGAGGTTTCAAAATATCTTTATAAATATCTTTTGAAACGGAAGATGCAGTCACTAAAAGCTGAGAATCTGCTGTTGACATGATTGCTGCCAAAATTCCGCAAAGGAATACTCCACCAATGAACGGCAGACGCAAATCCTGTGTGAAAATTTTCGTAATCATCTCAATAAATACGCTTTCTGTGGAAGCCTGACCTTCTGTTCCTAAAATAACCGGATACAGATAAGCTCGTCCAAGCACACCGATTGCTACTGCTGCAAAGAGAGACAGCGCTACCCATATAATAGCAATAACTCTTGATTTTTTCAATTCTTTTTGGTTCTTTACAGCCATAAATCGGGTCAAAATATGCGGCATTCCACAATATCCCAGTCCCCATGCAAGCTGAGAGAAAATTTCAATAAAAGAATAAGAACTTTCTCCATTTCTTGTCATGCTTAAATATGCCTGATGTCCGCCAATGACCTGGCTTTCATCTAACATGGCATTTAAATTTCCACTTCCAATAAAACAATAAGCAATCACAGGTACAGCAAGAAGTCCGACCAACATCAGTGTTCCCTGAATAAAATCGGTCACACAGACTGCCATAAAGCCACCCATGAATGTATAAGCAAGAATTACAACTGCTCCAATCGCAAGTGCGATGTGATAATCAATTCCAAATACGGAATGAAATAATTTTCCTCCGGCTGATAACGCAGAAGCCGTATAAACCAGAAAGAATACCACAATTACAATCGAAGATACTAAAAGCAATACACGTTTTTTGTCACGAAACCGGTTTTCAAAATAAGCCGGAAGTGTCAATGAATTGTTTGCAACAATTGTATACCGTCTTAAACGGGAAGAAATACAGACCCAGTTAAACACCGTTCCTAAAAACAAACCGACAGCAATCCACGCCTGACCAGTTCCAAGTGCATAAACGGTTCCTGGCAATCCCATTAAGAGCCAGCCACTCATATCAGACGCCTGTGCAGACAAAGCGGCCACCCATCCACTCAATCCACGTCCCCCAAGAAAATAATCCTCCGAGTTTTTTGTTCTCTTCATATAAACCGCACCGACAACTACCATCAATATCAGGTAAGCCGCAAATGCTGCTAATACGATAACGATATCATTCTGTCTCATCTTTTTTCTCCTTTTTCCCTCTGCACTCCTGCTCTCCTCATCTGCAAAAGCACATCGCTTTATCAATATTCGCTCACCATTTTATCACAATCGGCTCAAGAATCAAAGTGTTTTGTCTTTCTCTGCAAAATTTTTATCTTTGTGCCGAAAACACGGCAGATTCTCTGTGCATTTTCGCTGTTTTTTAGAGTGCGAGACCTCGAACCTTCGAGCCCCGGCGGGGCTGACAAATCAAAACTTAAATATCCAATCCTAATATCCTTTGCTTATTAGAGCGCGAGACGTTGCAGAACATCCGGTGGATGTTCGCTTTGCAACGACCGGAGCGGAGCGGAGACCTCGAACCTTCGAGTCCCGGCGGGGCTCGAAAACACAAAAAAGATGGTATCCAATCGGATACCATCTTTTTGTGTTTCTTTTAGAGCGCGAGACGGGACTCGAACCCGCGGCCTCGACCTTGGCAAGGTCGCGCTCCACCAACTGAGCCACTCGCGCAAAGAGCGGGTGATGGGAATCGAACCCACATATCCAGCTTGGAAGGCTGGTGTTCTACCACTGAACTACACCCGCAGGTTATTTAATTGTTGCTGTCTCGTTAAGACTTGTTTATAATACCTCAAATTGTTTCTATTGTCAACACTTTTTGAAAAATTTTTTTAATTTTTTTTAAAAAAGGGACTGCTGCCTTATTTCCAAGGCTGCAATCCCTCTCTTCATTATTTATGCCAGACCATGTACTTCAAGCCAATGGTCTAATGTTTCTTTATTGCTCTTAATTCTTCTTGCACGAATCTGAAATACAATCAATGTAAGCAGATTAAATACTACAAACCAGATAAGCAGATAAATCACTGCGTTCATAATACTTTCGCCACCTGAGATTGTGCTTCTGAATGCCTCTACTGTATAAGTAAACGGTACCCAGTCATGCAGATATTTTACAAAGTCACCGGAAACTTCAAGCGGATAAGTACCAACTGAACCTGCCAGCTGAATTACCATGAATACCAACATTAAGAAACTTCCGACTTTTCCAAGTGAGTTTGTGAAGAAGTACATAATTGACATAAATGTCACACTTGCCACACAAACAAACGCTAATGTCTTGCCAACTTCAAGTGGTGTAAATCCATCAAATACATGCAGTAATGCAATCATTACAAGACCCTGTAATAAAGCAATTGTATAAAGTACAGAGGCTTTGCTAATCCACCAGGAGAATCCTGATTTTAATTTGCCTTTGTAACTTGTAAGAGGATACATTAAACTAAATGCGATACATCCAACCCAAAGACCAACAGACATCATATATGGTGCCATTGCGTGTCCGTTGTTTTCTACGGTTGTAATCTTTGTTTCACTTGCCTCTACCGGGCTTGAGAACATGTCATAAGTATTGTCGTCTGCCTTGGTCTCTTTGACTTCTTTTGCTCCATCAGCAAGGCTTGTTGCCAATGTGTCACTTCCATCATAAACTTGATCAAGACCATCGCCTAATTCTTCACTTCCGTCACGAAGCTGTCCGGCTCCGTCACTAATTTGTGCTGCTCCATCACTCAACTGGCTGACACCGCTAAGCAGTGTACTATTATTTGCTACCAGCTGTTTTGTTCCGGATACTAAGGTTGTTGTTCCATCTTTTAACTGACTTGCGCCATCATAAAGCTGTCCGCTTCCGGAAGATAACTGTTTTGCTCCATCATCTACCTGTTTGATTCCGCTTGAGAGTGTTCCCATTCCGTCATCTAAACTTCCGGCTCCATCGTCTAACTGTTTGACTCCGTCTACCAGTGTCGGTACAGCGGATTTCAAAGTTCCAGTTCCTTCACTTAAGCTGCCTGCTCCATCATCTACCTGGCTGATTCCTGCTGCAAGGGTTCCCATTCCGGTATCTGCTGCTTCTGCACCTGCGCTTAATGCTTTTGCACCGGTGTTTGCACTCTGGATACCTGCTAAAAGCTGAGATGCACCGCTCTGGATTCCGCCTAAGGCTTCTGACTTAAACTGAGTTCCGCCTGCTGCTACCTGCTGGATTCCTGCTGTCAGTGCCGGACTCTGTTCTGCAAGCTGTTTTGTTCCGGCTGCCAGTGTCTGGCTTCCTGGAAGAATCTGAGTACTTAATGCACTGTTAATTGTTGAAATTCCAGTTGTAAGTGCCGGTGCCTGTGCTGTAATCTGCTGAACACCACCTGTATAACTATTTACACCAGTTTTTAAACTGTCACTTGCTGATTTCAATTTATCAACCGTAACAATTAACTGTTGTAACTGTTCTGCGCTTACTTCTGCCTGTGCAGAAGTTGAAGTGTTTGTTGTTGTAGTTTCAACGCCTGCTACTTTATCAAGCTGTGCACTTGTATTATCGGCTGCTGATAAAACATTCTGACTTGCACTTCTAAGTGTGTCTGCTGCACTTGCACTCTGAGATGCTGCATTTGCAAGCTGGCTGTTTGCGTCATTTACAGATGCTGCATTTGCATTTGCTGCTGCAATTGCCTGATTTGCAATGTCTGCTACCTGATTGATATCACCATTTGCAACGGCTGTTGCCAGTGCTTCTGATAATCCATCAACTGAAGTAACCTCTTCCTGATTGGTGCTGATGCTTCCTACGCTGTCTGCTGCTGATGAAAGTGCATCTGCCTGACTCTTTAATCCATTCACTGCATCTTTTGCACCAGATACATCTACGCTAACTTCTTTTGTTGTGCTCTGTGAAGTCTCGTTTGCTGAAGCAGTTGTTCCTGCCATCTGATGAAGCATTGCGGAAAGCTGGCTAAGACCATCATTAATTCCTGTTGCTCCTGCTACAAGCTGTTTGGAGTTTGCTCCATCTGTTCCATTTACTTTTTCAAGTCCTGCCTGTAATGCTTTTGCACCACTTTCCGCACTTGATGCTCCTGCAGTTACCTGCTCGAGTCCTGCCGAAAGCTGAGATGCTCCATTATTTAAAGCTGTGGAAGATTCCGGAAGACTTGCTGTGCTTTCCTGTAACTGATTAAGTCCCGCACAAAGTTTTGCCATTGCCTGGTCTGCTGTACTGATTCCCATTGTCAGAGAAGTTCCACCGGCTTCAAGCTGTTCTGTTCCGGCTGCAAGCTGACTTGCTCCAGTTTTTAAACTAGCTGTTCCAGTTTTTAATTTTCCAGAACCATCAACTAACTGAGAAGTTCCACCCTTTAACTGAACTGCGCCATCTGCAAGTGCATACACACCATCCTGTAAGGTTGGCACCTGTCCATTTAACTGGTCAAGTCCGGTCTTTAATGCACTGGAACCATCTTTTAACTGGCCGGAACCAGATACTAACTGAGAGGTTCCAGATGCAAGCTGTGCGGTTCCGGTTTTCGCAGTTGCAATACCGTCTTTTAACTGACCTGCTCCACTGTCGAGCTGTGTTGCTCCGCTTCCAACCGTACTGACACCGTCTACATACTGCTTTAATCCAACTTCAAGTGTATCACTACCATCTTTAAAAGTAAGTGAACTGTCTGCTAAAACATTCAGATTTTCGGAAATGGTATTATTTCCATCGACTAACTGTGTAACTCCGTCTTTTAACTCTTCAGAGCCATCTGCCGCTTCCTGCATTCCATCTCCAACAGTTACAATCTGATCAAATACAGTTTCTACATAAGTCTTTGTTACCTCTTCGGCCACACTGTTTTTAATCTTTTCCATTGCAGTTTCACTCATTTTAGAAGCAATGTAGTTTGTTCCCGGATTGGTATCATAATCGAGTTCCATTTTCTGAGGTTCTTCATCCATAACTGTGGATGCATTTTCTGAGAAGTTTTCCGGAATCGTAATTACCATGTAATAAGTTCCGTTTTTTAAACCTCTGGCTGCTGTCTCCTGGTCTACAAAGTTAAAACAAAGAGAATCCTCATCTTTCAGCTTATCGACTAATTTCTCTCCGACTTTAAGTTCCTTGTCATTGTAGGTCACCGGTTTATCTTTATTGACTACCGCTACCGGAAGTTTATCAAGATTTCCATAAGGATCCCACATTGACCCCAGAAAAAGTGTGGTGTAAATCGTCGGTATTGCAATAACAGCAATTACAACCACTAAAAGCAACTTATTCTTGAACAAGCTTTTCCACTCTTTCCCTAGCATATACATTCCCCTTTCCTTATTCAGTTTTCTCTTTCGGATATTTGTTATCTTTGAAATGCTTATCATTTCTAAAAGATAATTGATAACTCTGTTTCTTTCTACGTCAAATCGCTTATCCGATTTCGATTTGTTTAACGTACTTTGAATAGTTTAATAGATATTGTGTTGATTTTTTCTTCATGATGAATTATACTAAAGGTACAACAGTGATACAACCATCAATAACTAGTTTTTATGTACATTAATAGACATTTTTATCATTTATGTTGCTTTTTCTTCAAAAACCTGAGAGGAGTCTTATATATGGAAAAGAAAACTGACCGAAGAGTCCGAAAAACCAAAGCTCAACTTCGTGCCGGACTTGCGAAATTGATGCAGACGAAAAGTATCAAAGAAATTACGGTAAAAGAATTAGTTGATGAAGTTGATATTAACCGTTCTACTTTTTATCTTCACTACACAGATATTTACCAGATGTTAGAATCAATCGAGGATGAGCTTGAGGGGGAAATCAATCAGATTGTAAATAATCATCCTGTGGATTCTTATTACAAAGAAAGTTTCCCTATGATTAAGGAAATTTTAGAAGTATTATGGGATAACCGCGATATCTGCAATGCCCTGCTTGGTTCAAATGGAGACATGGCATTTGTGCTTCGTATGGAATCTATTATTTCACAACACAGCCTGCATGTTCTGACTACAACATTTGCCACAGACGTAACCGATATTAAATATGCTTATGCCTTTTGTCTGACCGGCTGTGTGGGTATGGTCAAATCCTGGCTGGAATCTGGAGATAATACAGATACACCACTTCAAATGGCAGAATTGACTTATCATCTGATTATGAATGCACTTAAGGATATCAAACGACTGCCAAGTACAACTTTATAGCTTAAATCAAACATATACGCAAAAAGGTTCAGAAGAATTTTGTTTCTTCTGAACCTTTTCTTGTTTCTTTTTCATTTTTTAAAAATCAAATGTCGCCGTTTTCGTATTTCCCATATTCCATTTATTGCGAAGAGTCACATACAATTCTGCATTTGTTGCTTCCACATAAGGTTTTACATAGAATACTACTCCCAGACCACAGGTCACTGCACCAAGCAGTCCCCAAAGAATAAACGATAAATCCAGCACAAATGTATTCATCTTTTCTCCATCCATCATCTCACGGCTGATGCGGATTGCATCCCGATAATTAATATCCGGCTGTTCTGCCAGAATATATGGAACCATGCGGTAAGAATAGGATTTTACAATTCCTGGAATTACAAACAAAAGTGTCCATAAGAAAATATATAAATTCTGCATGAACATTACCATTGCCACATTTGCAAAATTTCCATTCTGAAATCCAAATCCTATCTTTGAAACAGGTGCATTATAGTCTCGATTTTCAATAAAAAAGCGAACTGCTCCAACCATCAATACATTTAACACAAAAATCTTTAAAATCAGAACAAATAATGTAACTCCACCCACAATCGGCAGTGAAATATCTGCGGAATAGCTACTGTCATTTACGACACCATTTATCGTGCCTCTGACATCATAACTGCCACCTATCGAAGCTGTTGCAATTGTAATCATCAAACCTGCTAAGACAGATGCTGCGTAGTTTCTATGGAAGCAAAGTTTTCCTCTTTCTTTTAAGTCTGCTCTCGTCCACATAATCATTCTCCCTTTTTATCTCAATATTCGACTCGAACTTTATTTTATCTCCGCTGTTGCTTCTTTGAGCCATTCTTTTTCTTCTTTGTTTTCCAACAATGGCTCTACTGCTTCATATACGTGTTTATGATATTCATTCAGCCATTTCAATTCCGTTTCTCCTAAAAGTTCTGGAATAATTGCTTCTCGTTCAAATGGCACAAGCGTTACGACTTCAAAGTTCATAAACTGTGCATAGTCATTTTTTTCTGCTTTTTTGCACATCAGCAGGTTTTCACAGCGGATTCCGTATTTTCCTTCCAGATACAGTCCCGGTTCATCGGAAATCAATACGCCTTCTTCAAGCGGAATCATTCCGCCCGGACGGACTCCACTGTTCCAGTTGATGTTCTGTGGTCCTTCATGTACATTTAAGAGATATCCGACTCCATGTCCGGTTCCGTGATTGAAATCCAGTCCCGCATCCCACAGTGCACCTCTTGCCAGTATATCCAGATGTGCACCGCCTACGCCATACGGGAATTTTGCCATTGCCAGACGAATATTTCCTTTTAATACAAGCGTAAAATGTTTTTTCTCTTCTTCGCTTAACGGTCCTACCGCAATCGTTCTTGTGATATCCGTTGTTCCCTGCCAGTACTGTCCGCCGGAATCAATCAGGAAAAATCCTTTTGGTTCCACTTTTGCACAGTCCTCTTTTGACGGTGCATAATGACACATTGCAGCGTTTGATCCATAAGCACAGATTGTTTCAAAACTTAAATCCAGACAGTCTTTATCTTCTTCACGAAACTCTCTGCTTTTTTCTGCAGCATTGTACTCATCTACTGTTCCCTCCGGCACCGTTTTCTTTAACCAGTAAATAAATCTGCACATTGCTCTTGCATCTTTGATGTGCGCAATGCGTTCATTTTCCATCTCAACCGCATTTTTCATTGCTTTTGCCGATTTGGTCGGATTCATCGCATTGACTGTGGTAACTTCTTCTGGCAGATTTTCAAATAATGTATAGTTTACTACACCTTCATCTAATAAAATCTTACTGTCTTTTGCAAGTGTTTTTACTTCTTCATAAATCGCAAAGTATGGGCGGAGTACCACTCCGGCTTTTTCTAATTCGTTCTTGATTTCATCAGAAACCACGCCATCCTGCACATAGAAAATGACTTCGTCTGCTTTCACAATGACATAAGAAAGCACAACCGGATTGTAAATAATATCGTTTCCACGGATGTTTAACAGCCATGCGATATCGTCCAGACTGGATAAGATGTGCACGTCAGCTTCATATTTTTTCATTGCTCTGCGCACCATCTCGATTTTTTCTTCTCTGGATGTTCCAACATATTTTATATCCACAAGATAAGCCGGTTCTTTGGACAGTTCCGGACGGTCATTCCAGATGCCGTCTAATAAGTCTTCCTGACAATAGAACCGTCCTTCTTTGTCTTCCATCATTTTTTTGTATGCTTTTCCCTGTGACACGCTGATGACTCTTCCGTCGCAGGCAAGGCAGGAACCTTTTGCCAGGTTCATTTCCAGAAATTCATCGACTGTCGGAACGCCTGGTTCACGCATCTTCATTAAAGTAACTCCGGTATCTTCGAGCTCTTTTCCCGCCTGGATAAAATATCTTCCGTCTGTCCATAAATATGCCTGGTCATCGGTTACAAGCAGTGTTCCTGCTGAACCACTGAAACCAGAAAGCCATTTTCTGGCTTTAAAATAATCCCCTACATATTCAGACTGATGAAAATCTGCTGTAGGAACTAAATACATATCAATGTTTAATTCCTGCATTTTTTCCTGTAATTTCAGGATTCTTTCTCTGTTCTCACTCATATCAAAAACTTCCTCTCTTGCTTCTATTTACTTACTGAATCCCTTTCATAGTAAGGGAAATTCGTTTTTTCTTTTCATCCACACTTAATACTTTCACTTCTACGACGTCTCCAACACTGACTGCCTCAAGTGGATGTTTGATATAGCGGTCGGTCATCTCGGAAATGTGTACCAGTCCGTCCTGATGCACTCCGATATCCACAAATGCACCAAAATCAATGACATTTCGTACCGTACCTTTTAAAATCATGCCTTCTTTTAAATCTTTCATATCGAGTACGTCGGTACGAAGCACCGGTTTTGGCATCTCTTCTCTCGGGTCACGTCCTGGTTTTCCAAGTTCTTTTACGATATCACGCAGGGTCATTTCACCTGTTCCAAGAGACTCCGCCATTTTTTTATAATCTTTTACATAAAATGCACCATGACCTTTGAAAATATCCTCTGCGGTTGTTCCCATATTTTCCAGGAATTTTTCTGCTACTTCATAACTTTCC
>JAIIAN010000259.1 GCA_022717655.1 Bacillota bacterium
TTTTAATGCGGAGATTTCTACTACTTCGCATCCAAGGCTTTTTGCCAGCTTGTCAATATGAATCTTGTCACCATTTTTTTCTACAATATCCATCATGTTGACAGCCATGATAACTGGAATTCCAAGTTCCATAAGCTGTGTGGATAAGTATAAGTTACGCTCAATGTTTGTACCGTCTACGATATTTAAAATTGCATCCGGTCTTTCATTAATCAGATAATTTCTTGCTACCACTTCTTCCAGTGTGTACGGAGATAAGGAATAGATACCTGGAAGGTCAGTGATTGTAACATCTTTGTGTCCTTTTAACTTACCTTCTTTTTTCTCTACGGTTACACCTGGCCAGTTTCCAACAAACTGATTTGAACCCGTCAGTGCGTTGAACAATGTTGTTTTTCCGCAGTTAGGATTTCCTGCCAACGCTATTGTTGCCATCTTTCTACCTCTTTCCGCCCTCAGGCATTTCTTTGTCTAATCTATCTTATGTTAGTCTACCATTTATTAGTATTTGCTAACTTAGACGCAAAAAAAATTAATCAATCTGAATCATTTCAGCATCTGCTTTTCTTACGGATAATTCATAACCTCTTACGGTTACTTCAATCGGGTCACCAAGCGGTGCTACTTTACGCACATATACGTCTACACCTTTTGTGATACCCATGTCCATAATACGTCTTTTTACAGGACCTGTACCTACTAATTTTGCTACTTTTACTGTTTCTCCACATGGTACGTCTTTTAATGTTCTCATGTCTGATGCTCCTTTTCTATCCTACCATAATTTTGTTTGCCATATCTTTTCCGATGGCAACTCTGGAATCTTTAATATTTACAATCAGATTTCCGCTGATTTCAGATACAACTACAACTTCACTTCCGACTACAAACCCCAGATTTTCAAGAAATCTTCTGGTTTCTTCTTTTCCACCAACTTTACGGATCACATTTGCTTCTCCGGTTTTTACCATTGTTAAAGGCATCATACCTCACCCTCTCTTTTGAGAAATGTTATCATTACGTTTCTTTACGTTCATAGTTAGTATATGCTAACGTACATTAGAAGTCAAGAACTTTTTTTATTTTTTATAAAAATACAGTTTCTAAACTTTATTGTCATAAAATAGTTAGTGTAAATCTTTTCCAAATGTGGTATACTTATAAGAAATCGAAGAAAAGGTGGTAACTCTTATGTATCATACGAATGAATCAGCTGAAAACTATCTTGAAACCATACTTTTATTAAGCAAAACCCGCCCTGTTGTACGCTCTGTGGATATCGCTGAGGAACTCGGTTTTAAAAAATCGAGTGTTAGTGTTGCCATGAAAAATCTCCGTCAAAAAGAACAGATTACTGTTACAAAAGAAGGTTTTATTTATCTGACCGATTCTGGAAAAGAAATTGCGGAAATGATATATGAAAGGCATGAGCTTCTGACATCCTGGCTCACTGCTTTAGGTGTTGACTCAAAAATTGCTGCTGAAGATGCATGCAAGATGGAACATGTTATCAGCAAACAGAGCTTTGAAGCAATCAAACAACATGTACAAAAAAATCTTGATTAAAAAATTAAATAAAAGAAATTGTTTTGCGAAGTAAAAAAAGAGGTATGAAAGAAGTAAAAAAAGAAGTTCCGGTTTTTCCGGAGCTTCTTTTTTGTTTCCAATCATTCTAAATAAACATCCTATATTCCCTGTATTGCATAAAAATCAAGCTGACTGATGCTGTCCCAGATTACATCGCCTTCCATTTCCTGATTGATTGCGGTAAAGAGACAATCTGCACCGTTTGCGTCTGAATTTCCCCAGCCTCTCTGGTTCTGGTTTCCGGTACATTTTAAGAAGAAATCATTTTCTTCTGGATAAGTAATCTCTACATTAGACAATGTAATCGTACTCTCTGTATTTGTTGTATAGAAAATTCCACCATACTGTAATGGTCTTGGCATTTCCATCTGAATCCAAAGTAATTGCGACGGTATCTCCCTCTTTTAAATCAGAAAATGCAATTTCTTCACTTTCATTATTCTTATCATCCTGCGGTGCTTTATCCTCTGTTGTTTTGTCTGAATTGGTTTCTGTTTGAGTATCCTCTGACTGTGTATCAGATGTTTCTTCAAAATTAGATGTATCTCCGGAATCTTCATCTGGTTTTTCTGGTGCTTCTCCTGAATCTCCGTCCGGTTTTTCCGGTGCTTCTCCTGAATCTTCCAACATAGAACCTGGTTCTTCCGGTTTTCCCTGTTTCTGATTATCCTGTGAATCGGCTGTTTTAGATTCATCCTCCGTTTTGTTTTCTGATATTGAATCTGAATCTTCGGTTGTCTCTTCTGTCGTCTCATCCATTGAAGTTTCTTCGTTTTCTTTTGTATCTGATGTATCTTCTGATTGTTCTGGTTTTTCCATTTCTTTTTGTGTTCCCACATTAATTGTAATACTATCCTCTTCAATGGAAGCAATTTCACCATAAATCACCGAATCTTCCGATTCCGAATCTGCTGTACTGCTTTGTGAACTTTCTGTTGTTGTAGAAGAAGTACTACTTCCACATCCAGTAAAGAGCATTGTACTTACACTTAAACATACTACCATTAAAACAACTTTATATCTCATAATAAAAACTTCCTTTCTGATTTTTATTCTGTTCTTGTTTTGTTTACAAGTGCAAGTATAATATGCCTACCTTAAACCAAACTTAAAAAACGCTTTATTTTGTGATGATTTTGTAAATTCTATTTTTGAAATGTCTGATTGCTTTTTTATCGTTCACACACTATAATAGAAGATGTTTGCATGAATTTGATGTAAGTGTCAAAAGTATCAATTGCGACTGTGCTTGCACAAAAAGCAATTGATACTTAATTGGCACGCCGAACAACGAAAACGCAATAAAATGGTGTGAATACGCCATTTTATGGGAGTTTGAGGTGTTCGAGGATTGCGAAAATTGCATAGCAATGAAGCAATCCGGTTACATCAGTGAGTGACAAAATTTACTTTTGGCACTCACATCACTTTATAAGGAGAAAAAAGGAGAATATTTTAAACTCATGAAACGATTATTGACTTATCTAAAAAGACATCCTCTGGCAACGCTCTTTGCTCCGCTTTTTAAAATGCTGGAAGCAAGTTTTGAATTATTCGTTCCTCTGGTTGTCGCAAAAATGATTGATATCGGTATTTATCAGAAAAATGCCGGATATCTGTGGCGTATGGCTACTCTCCTTGTCCTGCTTGGAATCATCGGATTTGGTTTTGCAATTACTGCACAGTATTTTGCAGCAAAATCTGCCGTTTCTACCGGACGGGATTTACGAAATGATTTGTTCGCCCATATCAACACCCTTTCCTTTAAGGAAATCGATACCCTTGGAACTTCTACTTTAATCAACCGAATGACAAATGACGTCAATCAGGTACAGAACGGTGTTAACATGTTTCTGCGTCTGTTTCTTCGTTCCCCGTTTGTTGTATTTGGTGCTATGGTTATGGCATTTAC
>JAIIAN010000260.1 GCA_022717655.1 Bacillota bacterium
ATCATCTGGTCCCGCAGCTGCATCAGGTAGTTGTTGATGCTCCGCCTGTCCTCCGGGGCCATGTTGTCACTCAGTTTCGGCATGGCGATCTCGCCAAGCCTCGTAATATCTGCCATATAAAATCTCCTTCCTCTAAGCAGGGCTATCGGGTTGCGGCTCCCAGCGTCTGCTTCACTCCGTTCGCATCCTGCTGGCCGCGGCCCCAACAGCTCCTCCATCAATCCGCCACTGGCGGCGGTCGTCGCCGTTGCCCTTCGGGGGAGCTGCAAGCAACTGCACCGCAGGTGCATTGCGCGCTGAGAGGGTCATCGTTTCGGTTCCCCTCCGGCCACCCGGTTGCCCCGGCTCTCTGCCATGCTGAACGCAATGCTCCGCACCGCGATCTGCCCGGTGCCCTTGATCCGCAGCCGCATGGTGTCGTGCCGCTCCGGCACAAAGGGCAGGTTGACCCGGGTGTACCTGTTCAGAACCGCCGCCTGGCCCAGTGTCTCCCAGGCCCCGCCCTCATAGCTGGCCTGCAGCTCCACAACGCTGTACGTCAGGGCATCCACTCGCAGAAACACCCGGTTGATGTACTTGTCCGCCGGGATGTTCAGTCCAATGTCTCCGCTCACAGCCTCAAAGCCCACCTTCTGTTCCAGATTCGCCTTTGCCGTGTCGGTGTCCCGGTCGGCCTCCCGTTCCGGTTCGGTGGCCCACAGGTTCACGCCGTCCCACTGGTAGAGCTGCCGCCCTGTGGAGCACATCGCCCAGCCGGAAGCATTCTCTTCTGCCGCCGTGTCCTCCTCGTGCCAGAGCCGCCGTTCGGTGTCGTAGACCAGCAGCCGGGTCTCGTTCCGGCCCGGCACCCGCAGATGCAGGTAATACCGGGTGTCCAGCACACCGCCCACCGCCCCGCGCACGTTCATCAGCCAGGTGTTGTCCAGTCCGCCGCTGATCTTCACCGGCAGGCTGCCGTCCCAGGCCATCACGCCGTCGGGGGAAAGGTAGTACAGCACCTCTGCCAGCACACACATGCTCTTGCTGGCCTGCTTGGCCACGCCCCGGCACTGCACGCTCACCAGCTGATAGTCCGCCGGGCGGCTGCCGTAGAGCTTGTGCAGGCAGTTCTCCTTGAAGAACAGCACATAGCCCATGCATGTGGCCGCACCGGTAAAGGGGCCGTCACTGCCCACGTTCACGGCGTAGCTGTCCGAAGCAATGCCCCGGTAGCTGTACCAGTTGGTGGGGTCGCCCAGCTTGCAGCTGTAGATCACATTCTCCTCGCTGTTGCAGCCCCATACCCGGTTTGCGTTCTCGGTCACATATTCCAGCCGGGGCACCCGCCGCCGTGCGGTAATGGTGGTGCCGCCCGCTGTGGCGCTCTCGCTGCCGTTCATGCTCTTCCAGGTGGTACCGCCTGCCGTCACGGTAAAGCTGCCGTAATAGCGTGCGCTCTCGGTCTTTGGGCTGCCGGTCAGCACAATGCTGTCCCCGTCCATCTGTTCAATGGTCACCTCGCCGTTCACGCCCTCGGCCAGATATTCTTCCACCAGCCCGGGCACCTGCTCCACCGTGATGGTGTCCCCCTTCTTGAAGCCCGCAGCGGCCAGCCCGGGCAGGGTCATCTTCACGCTGTTCAAAAGGATCTCCGCCCACTTGCCGCTCTTGGCATCGTACTGCTCCAGCACGTTCACATAGGCCCACTTGCTGGAAGAGGAGTTCTGTTTCAGGAACGTCGTCCCGTCCGCCGGGCCGGAAGGTTCCGTGGTGCCCACGCTGCTCACGGTGTAGGTCTTGCCGCCCGCGTCGCAGGGTGCAATGGTCACCGTGCCGGTCTGGCTCCATGCAGCGCTCAGGGCTTCCAGCTTGCCGGTGGCCGTGTCAAAGCTCTTGGCATCCGGCCAGATCAGGATCTTCGTGCCCATGCCGATCATAATTTTCTCGCTGTCCGTCACGGCATTTTCCAGCACGATCTCCCCGCCCGCAGCCGCGGTGGTCACGTCGTCCTCGCTGTCCTCGGTGTAGCGCAGGGTGGTGCCCTCGCACAGCAGCAGGCCATTCAGGTGATACATCCCGTTGCAGCGGCCCATGGCCCGCATGGTGCGCCTGGGTGTCCGGGTCTGCAATGCCGGGTATCCCCGGCTGGAAAAATTCTTCATCTCGGTAAATTCCGCCTCGGCGCAGGCATAGCTTTCATTCAGGCCGCCAAAGGCCGTCTGGATGCTCTTCCCCGTCGAGATGCTGTATAAACTCGGCAGTGCCATCTCAGTACCTCCACTTCGTGGCCATCCTGGGCAGGTAGGTGTGCCTGCACCAGGCTGCAAATTCCTGCTGATTCTCGTTGGCCAGCTGCATCTCGTTGGCATAGCGGTCGGTCTCGCCCAGGGCCGCGTCCATCTGTGCCGCCAGATAGTGGGCATAGTAGCTGTCGTAGGGCTCCGGCAGCAGCAGTTCCGCGTCCTGCCGCAAAAGCTCCTGCTCCCGGTCGTATAAGATGTCCGCACCCACGGCATCAAAATCGGTGGTGTCGCTCTTGTCCACCACGCTCTTTCTCAGCCCCGCATCCGCCTGCCGCAGCCATAAGATCTTCAGCTCGCGGTCAAACCCGTTGTTGGGCCGCAGCTTGTCTGCGGTTTCGATTGCTTTTCCTACTGTCACGCTTATTCCATCCTTTCACATCTGCAACCCGGGTTGCGGCTCCCTGCGTCCACTTCGCACAAAGCTTTGTGCTCGTGTCCTGCTGGCCGCGGCCCCAACAACTCCTCCCTGTTTCCGCCACTGGCGGCGGTCGTCGTCGTTGCAATTGCCTTTCCTACTGTCATAAAAGACCTCCAAACAAATAACCCCCGGCACAGCGTGTGCCGCCGGGCCGGGGGGATACATCTAAGCAGGGCTATCGGGTTGCGGCTCCCAGCATCCACTTCGCACAAAGTATTGTGCTTGTGTCTTGCTGGCCGCGGCCCCAACAACTCCTCCCTCAATCCGCCACTGGCGGCGGTCGTCGCCGTTGCTCTTCGGGGGAGCTGTAAGCAGCTCCGGCCATGCCGGACTGCGCACTGAGAGGGTTAAACTTACGCCTTATTCGCCAGCTCTTCCATGCGGGCAGCGGTCTGGTCGTCCTGTTCCTGGCTGTGGCGGATGACCTCCGCCACCTCCGGGGGCACCTCAATGTTCTTTCCGCGCTGCAGCTGGTAGTTCACACCGTTCACGCTCACGAACAGGTCACCCTTGTACTTTCCGCCGTCCGAAAACAGCCGGATCGTCTCAGTCTTTTTCTTTGCTTCTGCCATATCCATCAACCTTTCCCGTAACTTATTTCAAATCGGCGCAGAGCAAAAATGCGGTTAAGAGATCTTCGCGCGTATGCGCGAATCTCCAGCATTTTTGCTTGGAGCCTTCTTCTTCGGGGTTACTAGGGGCGAGCAGCCCCTAGTTCGTGCCTCCCGCGCTTCGAAAGTAGCGGGTGCTTTTCTGGTTCTCTTTTGGCACGCAAAAGAGAACATT
>JAIIAN010000261.1 GCA_022717655.1 Bacillota bacterium
ATTATGATTGACCCGAAAGTAGTAGAATTAAGTGTCTATAACGGAATTCCACATCTTTTAATTCCAGTAGTAACAGAACCAAAGAAAGCAGCAGGTGCGTTAAACTGGGCAGTTGCACAGATGACAGAACGCTATAATCAATTTGCGGAGTATAATGTGCGGGATATCAAAGGATACAATGAAAAAGTAGACATGTTCAATGCAAACAAAGCAAATCAGGAGACGGAAAAACGCTTAAAGAAAATGCCACAGATTGTGGTAATTGTAGACGAACTGGCGGACCTTATGATGGTAGCACCAGGCGAGGTGGAAGATGCAATCTGCCGTCTGGCTCAGCTTGCGCGTGCGGCAGGAATCCATCTGATTATTGCAACTCAAAGACCATCTGTTAATGTCATTACCGGTCTGATTAAAGCGAATATGCCGTCACGAATTGCATTTTCGGTTTCTTCCGGAGTAGATTCCAGAACCATTATTGATATGAATGGAGCAGAAAAACTGCTTGGCAAGGGAGATATGCTGTTTTATCCTCAGGGATATCAAAAACCGGCACGTGTTCAGGGCGCATTTATCAGTGATAAAGAAGTTTCTGCAGTTGTAAAATTCCTTTCCGAGCAGACACACGGACAGTATGACCATGAAATTGAAAAACAGATTAGTAATTTAAATGTGTCGAAACAGGAAGATGCTTCTTCGGAGGCAAATGAAAGAGATGTCTATTTTGCAGATGCGGGGAAATTTATTATAGAAAAAGATAAGGCATCAATAGGCATGCTTCAGCGTGTATTTAAGATAGGATTTAACCGTGCAGCAAGGATTATGGACCAGTTATGTGAAGCTGGAGTGGTTGGTCAGGAAGAAGGTACAAAACCAAGAAAGGTTCTTATGTCCATGGAACAATTTGAACAATATATAGAGGAATATCTATAATGGCTTTTGCCTTGCGGATTTTTTAATAAAGAAATAAAAGTACGCAGGGCGGGAAAGAAATGAGGTTGTCTTACATGAAATGTGCAAATTGTGGCACGGAACTAAAAAATGGAACATTATTTTGTCCGGTATGCAAAAGTGAAATTCAATGGGTGCCGGAATATCATACAGTAGAGACGATTCTGCTTCAAAAACAAATGAGGGAGAAGAGTTTGAAAGAAAAGAAACAAAAGCAGGAAGAGGAACTGCGCCAGAAAAAACGACAGGAAGAGATTAAAAAGAAAAAACGAAGAAAATATCAGATGTTTGGAGGCAGTGTCGCTGCTTTGATTTTGCTGGCAGGAATGGCAGGCTTTGTGATAAAACAAAAAGAATATAATTCTTTTGATATGCAGATGGCACAGGCAGAGTCAGAGGTTACAAATAAAAATTATCAGTCGGCGCTGAACTATTTGGAACGGGCACTAGAATTACAGCCGGATAGTGTGCAGGCAAAAATTCTGCAGGCGAAAATCTATACGATAAATGGAGAAGAAACAAAAGCGCTTCCAATTCTTTCATCTGTAATAGAAAGCGAACCGGATAATGTAAGCGCTTATGGAGAACTCTTAAGACTTTATGAAAAACAGCAGGATTATGATTCAATTAAAGCACTGTTAGATGCCTGTGAGGATGAAAAAATAAAATCACGCTACGAAGATTATGTATGTGAAGTGCCGGTGATTTCTTTAGATGGCGGAACTTATGAGAAAGAACAGAGAATTGATTTTACTGCTATGAAATATGGAACGAAAGTCTATTACACTTTAGATGGCAGTGAACCAGATAAAACAAATGGCACGCGTTATGATTCAGATTATGGGATTGTTTTGTCAGAAGAGGGAGAATATACGTTAAAATACATTGCTTATAACGCCAAGGGAATTCCAAGCGAGCGAAAAGAAGAAGTTTATAAGATTGAATTTAAAGCGCCAGATGCACCAAAAATCACACCGGATTCCGGACAGTATGAAAAAGCAACAAAGATTCGGATTGTGGTTCCGAGGGGTTGTACGGCATACTATGCGTTTGATGATGAGGTGACAACAGAGAGTACAAAATATACAGGACCGGTTGAAATGCCGGAAGGAGAGCATATTTTTTCTGCAATTTTGGTGGACGAAAATGGAAAAGTCAGTTTGACTGCGAGTGAAACTTACGTCTTTTACCAGTAAAAAACTAGGATTTTCGTATGTTTGAGGAAAAGTACGATTTTTTAATTGAATTTTGATGAAAATTGGATTATACTGGTTGATAGCAATCATAGCAATAAAATATTCCCTTTGGGGGATTGTGAGGAGGACAATATGTACAAGATTCTGAAAGCAGAAAAGCTGAATGAGGTTATTTATCTCATGGTTGTAGAAGCACCACGTGTTGCGCAGCACTGCCAGCCTGGTCAGTTCATTATCGTAAAAAAAGATGATGAGGGTGAAAGAATTCCGCTGACAATCTGTGACTATGACAGAGAAGCAGGAACCATTACAATCGTATTCCAGCCGATTGGAGCTTCTACTACAAAATTTGCACAGATGAAAGAGGGAGATTTCTTTGAAGATTTTGTTGGACCATTAGGATGTCCATCAGAATTCGTAGAGGAAGATTTAGAAGACCTGAAAAAAGAAAAAATTTTATTTGTTGCCGGCGGTGTAGGAACCGCTCCGGTTTATCCACAGGTAAAATGGCTGCATGAACATGGTATCGATGCCGATGTTATCGTTGGTGCAAAAACAAAAGATTTAATTATTCTTGAAGAAGAAATGAAAGCTGTTGCAGGTAATTTATATATTACAACAGATGATGGTTCTTATGGACGTCATGGTATGGTTACAAAAGTCATTGAAGATTTAGTAGCTGAAGGAAAAACCTATACAAAATGTGTTGCCATCGGACCGATGATTATGATGAAATTCTGTTGTCTTACAACACAGAAGCTTGGAATTCCGACAATCGTATCCATGAATCCGATTATGGTAGATGGTACTGGTATGTGTGGAGCATGTCGTGTAATTGTTGGAGATGAAGTGAAATTCGCATGTGTAGACGGACCGGAATTTGATGGACATCTGATTGACTGGAATCTTGCTATGCAGAGACAGCAGATGTACAAGACAGAAGAAGGACGTGCATTATTAAAACAGCGTGAAGGAGATACTCATCACGGTGGATGCGGAAACTGTGGAGGTGACAAATAATGGGTGACGTATTAAAGAAAGTTCCGGTTAGAGAACAGGACGCAAAAGTAAGAGCAACGAACTTTGAAGAAGTATGTTTAGGATATAATAAAGAAGAAGCAGTAGAAGAAGCAAATCGCTGTCTGACTTGTAAAAATGCAAAATGTGTACAGGGATGTCCTGTAAATATTGATATTCCTGGCTTTGTAAAAGAAGTAAAAGAAGGAAATTTTGAAGAAGCTTATAAAGTAATCGGAAAATCAAGTTCTCTTCCGGCAGTTTGTGGTCGTGTATGCCCGCAGGAAAGCCAGTGTGAAGGAAAATGTATCCG
>JAIIAN010000262.1 GCA_022717655.1 Bacillota bacterium
TTATTAATGTATGAACTGACTTCATTCTTTTCTCCTCATCTTATTTTTCAGAATACCTATGCACTCGAAAGCAATATTTTCTTTGAGTATAATCATGGCAATTATATATACCGCAAAGAAAACAGTTGCTGAGACCAATAGCTTCGTAAAACTACCGAAGCATAATTTTTTCATCCACATTGTACTAATGACGGCAAAAAATGTTCCAAGTAAAATATTTTTTCCAGAGATTTTCGACATAAAGAACGCTGCCATATCTCTTATAAATATTATCTGTACTAAGAGCACAACAATCTCAGCTAGAGTTGTCCCTATTGCTGCTCCAATACATCCATATCGTGGAATCATAATTGCATTAATCCCAAAATCTAGTACAGCACCAAAGATTTCAGAAATCAGCACGTATTTTTCTTTTCCCATTGGAACTAATATTTCAAGCCCCGTAATATTGGATACCCCCGCAAAAATTACTGTTGGCATAATAATCTGCATCGGTAATATCGAGTCCATATACGATGCACCAGACAAAAAAAGGATTCCTTCTTCTGCGAAAAGAATAAAATAGACTGTAACCGGAACGGCAATTAAAAGTGTGAAATTCATCGTCTTAGCATTGATTCGTCTGAATTCGTCAACCATTCCAGCCTTTATATAATAGGATGCCCTCGGAAGCAAAACGGCCCCCAACGATGTTACTACACTTAATAACAGAGTTCTGATCTTTATAGCAACATTGTAATATCCTACTTCAGCATCTGTTTTTAGCCACCCTATCATTACTGTATCCAGATTCACATATATGGTTGTTGCACAAGACATTGCAAAAAAGATTCCAATCGGCTTTAGGTGCCGTCCAAGATTATATTTTCTGACTACCCTAAAATCAACATAGTGTCGTGCATGGATTAAATTAAATATGTTTGCTGCAGATGCCGCAAATACTGTAATTCCTCCATAAATCACATAATCGTTTTCACTATGAACTAACGCAAACATTGCAATAACTGAAACAATTTTAGCAACAATTGACCTGATTGTAATATACGAATATTGCTCAAGTCCTTTATATAACCATTCCATTCCTATCGTGTTGAATAAAATAGTTATGGCACTGATAACATAAAGGGGTTTCTCCTCTGCCATTTTTGGAACATAAATAAGTGCTACGAAAAACGCAAGATATGATATCGTACAAGTAATCAAATTAATAATTAAGATTTCCTGCACCGTTCTACTGAGTTCTTCTTTATTGTCCCGGGCCTGTGCGCATACTCTAATCCCATAGGTTGGTATGCCAAGCTGAGCAAACATTGAGAAGTATGTAACTACTGATGTTGCTAAACTTATTTTTCCGATGCCCACGGGAGAGAGGACACGCGATATATAAGGGAATGTAACCAAAGGGAATATAAACGATGACATCGTGAGTACGATGTTCATTAGAAAATTAATCTTTAAAGATGATTTTACATTCATTTATTTCTTCATACTCTCCTGTATCAGAACATCCGCAATCCGCTCACAGGCATGTCCATCACCATAGGGATTGCTTGCCTTGCTCATAGCATCATACTCTGCCTTGTCAGACAGCAAACGACTGAATTCCTTATAAATAGTTTCCTCTTCCGTTCCGACCAGCTTCAGTGTACCTGCGGCAATACCTTCCGGGCGCTCCGTAGTATCACGCATCACGAGAACCGGCTTGCCCAAAGAAGGTGCCTCTTCCTGGATGCCACCGGAATCTGTCAAAATCAAGTAGCTGCGGCTCAAGAAGTTGTGGAAGTCCAGCACGTCCAGCGGTTCAATAATATGGATTCGGTCATCATCCCCCAAATACTCTTGCGCAATTTCACGCACAACCGGGTTCATATGAATGGGATAAATTGCCTTCACGTCCGGATGCTCGTCCATCACGCGGCGGATTGCCTTAAACATATGCCGCATCGGCTCACCCAGATTCTCTCGGCGGTGGGCTGTGATCATAATCAAACGGCTGCCATCAGCCCAACCCAGCTCAGGATGAGTATAATCTGCACGCACCGTCGTTTTTAGAGCATCAATGGCAGTGTTTCCTGTTACATAGATGCTCTTCGGATCCTTACCTTCCTTCAGCAGATTCTGCTTAGAGAGCTCAGTAGGAGCGAAATTATACTGACTGATGATTGAAACCGCCTGCCGGTTGAACTCTTCCGGATAGGGGCTGTAAATATTGTAAGTACGCAGACCTGCCTCCACATGGCCTACAGGAATTTGTAAATAGAAGCAGGCCAGTGCCGTCACAAAAGTCGTAGACGTATCGCCATGCACCAGCACGACATCTGGCTTCACTTCTTCCAGAACGGTTTTGATACGCTCAAGGATATTGACCGTCACATCAAACAGGGTCTGCTTGTCCTTCATAATGGACAAATCGTAATCCGGCACAACAGAAAATGCTTCCAGCACCTGATCCAACATCTGCCGGTGTTGACCGGTCACGCAGACAATCGTCTCAATACTTTGACGTTTCTTTAATTCATTGACCAGCGGGCACATTTTAATTGCTTCGGGGCGAGTACCGAAGACTAGCATTATTTTTTTCATTGTTCAGCTCCAACTTCTATATTATGCTTCGCTCCTGCGTTAAGTTCTTTTACAATCACACCACTCATCATTTGGGCTCGATTTTCCCAAGTGCTTTCTCCAAGAAATTTCAGACGCTTTTCTTGAGAATATTTAAGTGTATTATCTTGCATCAGCTTTTTTATGACATTAATGTACTGATTTGTATCTTTATAGAAATACACAAAATCTTCAAACCGCGATATTTCATCATAATAAACTGAGATTATATTTTTTGAGAAGTTTATATATTCATAGAATTTCACTGGGTCAACCGCTTCTATTAAGTCATTCACCTTAAATGGCAGAATATAAGCATCTGCATCACTAGTCATATGCTGTAGCTCATCATGGGGTACAGGTCGAATGTAATGAATTCTCTCATGTTCATATGGCGCAATCATTTTTTCAATTGGACCGATAAATTTATATTCCAAATTTGGGATGGCATCCAAACTTTTTTTAATGACATCAAAATCAAACCAGCTGCTTATTGTTCCAAAATAACAGACTACAAAATTTTTATTTTTTTGCTCAGATATTAAAGGAACATTCGCGATGTTTCCATCATAACCATTCCGAACAAGGTAGCAATCTTCTTTAATAAAATATCGATCAAATAGTTTTCGCTTAAGATTCTCGCTACTCACAAATACAATATCTGCACGCTTATATAATGCTTTTTCTAATCTCTGAACCAACATTCTACTTTGAGCAGACATATCAAACTCCAGCATATCATCCATGCAATCATAGATTACAATTCCTTCATATGTTTCTGGAATAAATTCATATGCTTCCGGATATGTTACATAAACAATTGGAATATCAGTTTTTATTCTACATTTAAAATAATATTTTT
>JAIIAN010000263.1 GCA_022717655.1 Bacillota bacterium
AATTTATATCTGCTTCCGTCAGCCCAGACAAGAGATAAAACTTCTGTCACGCCGGAACAGATGATAAAGCTGACCAAGGATTTGGCAGAAGAGTTTGATTATATTTTATTGGACTGTCCGGCGGGAATCGAGCAGGGATTTAAAAATGCAATTGCAGGTGCAAATCGGGCGGTGGTAGTTACAACCCCTGAAGTATCAGCAATTCGTGATGCAGACCGGATTATCGGTCTGCTTCAAGCCAGTCAGATGCCAAAGATAGAATTAATTATCAACCGGCTTCGTATGGATATGATTCAAAAAGGTGAAATGATGTCGGTAGAAGATGTGTCAGAGATTTTGGCAGTAGATTTATTAGGAGCAGTTCCAGATGATGAAGCCGTAGTGATTGCGACCAATCAGGGAGAACCTCTTTGTGGAACACAGTCCTTAGCCGGACAGGCTTTTTGGAATATCTGCCGGCGCATTTGTGGAGAAGCCATTCCACTTCTTGACTTTGAAGTAAAAAAAGGATTATGGAAGAGAGTTTCAGAACTGTTTAGAAGATAGTCAATTTTATAAAGGAGGCGCTGGCAGTGATTCATTTTAGGAAGAAACGTTCAGGTCATGTAGCTAAAGACCGGCTTAAGCTCCTTTTGGTTTCAGAAAGGCTTAGTTGTTCTCCACAAATGATGAACATGCTTCAGAATGATGTTGTATCAGCTGTTGAACGGTATTTTGCCATTTCAGAAGAACAGGTTGAAATACGGTATATAAAAGAGAATATGACATTTCTGATAAAGATACCTTTAAAAATTGATATACAGGAATCCTATCCGGGATTCTGAGGCAGTCGTCTTGTGAGACTGCAAACCGAAAGAAATTAGAAAACTGATAAAAAGACAGAAAAAAGAACAAGGTGTTTTTATGATAAAACAATATAGATTACGAGATTAAGATTTTAGACTGGTGATTTTGCTGATTGGGCTTACTTTTACAGGGGTGCTTTTAGTTGGAAGTGCAGAATCGGCGCTTAGAAATAAGCAGTTCTTTGGAATGATTCTAGGAATTACCATTATGCTGATTGTCTCTTTGATGGATTTTAGCTGGATTCTTAACTTTTACTGGATCCTCTATGGATGTAATATTGTATTGCTGTTATCTGTCTGGATTTTTGGTACGGAATCAAATGGTGCTTCAAGATGGCTTAGAATTGGAAGCTTTCAGTTTCAGCCGACAGAACTTTCAAAAATATTGATTATAATGTTTTTTGCACGGTTCTTTATGGAACATGAAGAGGATTTGAATACACTGCGCACTTTAGTTCAGACAGCAGTTTTAGCAGCGATTCCACTGATGTTGATTTTCAGTCAGCCGGACTTGAAAAATACAATCACAGTTGTTATACTGATTTGTATCATGTTATATCTTGCAGGTCTTAGCTACAAAATTATAGGTGGTGCAATTTTAATTATCGTACCGCTTGTAGTAGTGTTTCTGTTTATTATTGTTCAGCCAAACCAGAAATTAATTAAAGACTATCAAAGAGACCGAATTATGACATTTCTTTATTCTGAAGAAGAAGAATATTCGGATGATGTCATTCAGCAGAATAATTCAGTGATGGCAATTGGTTCAGGACAGTTGACAGGAAAAGGCTTAAATAATAATGAAGTTGCATCTGCAAATAAAGGAAACTTTGTTTCTGAAAGTCAGACAGACTTTATTTTTTCCGTAGCAGGTGAAGAACTTGGATTCATTGGAAGTGCAACGATTCTGATTGTATTATTTTTGATAATCTATGAATGTATCCGGATAGGGTGCAAGGCAAAGGATTTATCTGGAAAATTAATCTGTTGTGGAATTGCATCTATCATTGCAGTTCAGGGCTGTATTAATATTTGTGTTGCAACTGGAATTGCACCAAACACAGGAACTCCACTTCCTTTTGTGAGTTATGGGCTTTCCTCCATGGTTTCACTTTATACGGGAATGGGACTGGTTTTAAATGTTGGTCTGCAAAAAAACAGAGATTACAGGGAGGTTGGAAAACTATGAATATTGGACTTATCGCACACAATTCCAAAAAGAAACTGATGCAGAATTTTTGCATCGCATATAGAGGAATTCTTTCAAAAAATACGCTTTATGCAACAGGAACAACGGGTCGTTTAATTGAAGAGGCAACCAATTTAAGTATTCATAAGTTCCTTGCCGGTCATCTTGGCGGAGAACAACAGATGGGGGCATTGATTGAACAGAACCAGATGGATTTGGTCATTTATCTTCGAGAACCGTTAGCTCCTCAAAAGCATGACCCAGATGTAAAACGTATTTTTCATTTGTGTGATACGCATAATATCCCGCTGGCTACAAATCTTGCTACAGCGGAAATGATGATAAAATCCCTGGATAGAGGAGAGTTAGACTGGCGTGAAATGTACAAGTAAGATGGAAAGAAGAAGACAGAGAAACAAAAATCTGCTTATGGGGATGGGCATCATTATTGTCGTACTTCTGATTATTCTGGCGATTATTTTAATCAAGAAAAAAGATGCGTCTATGCCGGTTTCTTTTGATTTGACAACGGAAGTGTTTGGCCAGACGGTAGAAGAAGAAGCACTGACAGCAGATGGACTGGCGACGGATTTATGTGTGGGAGCTGGAGATACCGCACTTGATGGTGTGGAAACACAGGGAGATGAGAGAGCCGCATTATTTGATATTCAGAATAAAACCCTGCTGTTTTCCAAATCGTTATATGAAAAATCTTATCCGGCAAGTATCACAAAGATTATGACTGCTCTGGTTGCAATGGAACATGCAAATATGGATGAAGTGGTAACAATTACATCAGCGGATGTTACTCTTAGTGCGGATTCACAGGTATGTGGACTTGCAGAAGGTGACCAGATTCAAATGAGTGAATTGTTCCATGCATTATTAGTCTATTCGGCAAATGATGCAGCAATGGCAATTGCGAGAACAGTTGGAGAGGGAAGTGTGGATACCTTTGTACAGATGATGAATGATACCGCACAGAGTCTTGGAATGACAGGAACGCATTTTGTAAATCCACATGGACTTCATGATGATGACCATTATACTACGGTTTATGATATTTATCTGATGTTAAATGAGGCAATGAAACATCAGGAATTTACAGATATTACACAATTATCAAATTATACGATTACTTACACCTCAGCGGATGGAACACAGCGTCAGAAATGGCTTGATGCTACAGACCAGTATCTGACCGGAGAGTCAAGTGCGCCAAAAGGAGTTACCATTTTAGGTGGAAAGACAGGAACAACAGATAAAGCAGGGGCTTGTCTGGCATTAATGGTTCAGAACAATTATGGAGAACCTTATGTCGCAATTGTGCTGGATGCGTCAAATAAACCGGAACTTTATGAGAGAATGAATCAGTTACTGGAGCAGATTAATCATTCTTAAGAAAAAATACGAAAAAATTCACAGAAA
>JAIIAN010000036.1 GCA_022717655.1 Bacillota bacterium
GAAAGGAAAATTAAAATGAAAAAAAAGAAACAAAATCAAGGAGCAGGCATGACTGGAAAGAGGAAAAAATGGATTGCAGTTGGAGTTACTGCAGTAGTAGTAGTTGCCGGTGCAGTGAGTGTATCTGGCACAAAAAAGGCAGATTCATTGCCACAGGTTACGGTAGAACAGGCAAAAAAGCAGGATGTGACTTCAAAGGTGGAGACAAGCGGAACGGTAGAAAGTCTGAAAGTGAAAACTTACTTTTCACCGGTTAATGCATCGATTTCCAGTCTTTCTTATCAAACCGGCGATTTAGTAAAAAAAGGAGATACGCTGGTTGCGTTTGAAACCGATTCTCTAGAACAGGATAATGAAAAGAGCCAGTTAAATAAAACGGCGACTGTAAATGGTTCAAAAGATACGGCACAAAAAGCGGTGGAAAGTGCGCAGAAAGTAAAAGACGCACAGGCGGAACTTCCCACATTAGAACAAAATGTAAAAAATTATCAGGAGTATGTGGCATCTTTAAAAACAGCTATTTCGGACCGTACCCGTGCTCTTACGGAAGATTCTTCAAAGGCTTCTTCAGATATCAGTGTAGCCTTGACAAAGGCACAGGCAGAGCTGACGAAGATGCAGGAAAATATGTCAAATCTTACAGAATTAGAACAGGAACAGGAAACAAAAATTACAGAACTTACCACTGAAATTTCAGAAACGAAAAAAGAAGGCGGAGATACTTCAGAGGCAGAGCGTCAGTTAAATAATTTCAATGATGCCTTAAAGCAGACGAAAAATCAAATCAAAGAACAGCAGAACTATATTGACGAACAAAATGATACAATTACACAGTTAAATGTACAGCAGATTGAAGCGCAAAGTAATGCGACAGATGCATCTTCCGATGAACAGATTGTTGCATGGCAGAATGAATTAGAGGATGCGACAACAAAACTTTCGGAATTACAGGCAGAACTGTCCGAAAAGAAAACAGTAGCAGAAGGTTCTTCCGATGCTGAACTGACCCAGGCTGCAAAGAGCCAGTTAGAGGCAACGGATAATCTTGCAGAATTAGAGGCAGCAAGTACACAGGAGTTATTAGAAAAAGGCCGTCAGGGAATTAAAGCAGATTTTGCAGGAATTATTTCAAAAGAAGAAATTTCAGAAGGAACAACAGCGACTCAGGGAATGGAACTGGTAACAGTCTCAAGTAATGAAGAGGTTGCGGTAAACGTCAGTGTCTCAAAATATGATTATGATAAATTAAAAGAGGGACAAAAAGCCACGATTAGTATCGCAAGCCATAGCTACTTGGGCACGGTTTCTTCTATCAGTAAGGTCGCTCAGACAAATGAAAAAGGCGCTCCTGTAATTTCCGCAAAAGTAAAAATTGATAATCCGGATGAAAATATTTTCCTTGGAGTGGAAGCAAAAGTGTCGATTGAGACAGATACCGCAAAAAATGTAGTATGTGTTCCGGCTTCCGCAGTAAATACGGCAACAGACAGCACTTTTTGTTATGTATTAAAAGATGGAATTGTGACGAAACAAAAAATTACAACAGGTGTTACGGCAAGTGATTACATAGAAGTAGAAAAAGGATTAAAAGCAGGAGATGAAGTGATTTCAGAACTTCCAGAAGGCGTAGAAGCAGGAATGACAGCAGAGGCAGTAAGTGGAGATACAGAGGAATAGTAATGGGACAGATATTCGAGTATTTAAAAATGGCTCTGCAGAATATCAGAGCAAATAAGGGACGTTCCCTGCTCACGATGCTTGGCATTATTATCGGTATTTCTTCGGTTATCACAATTATGTCGGTTGGAGCAGGCTTTAAAAATGAAATGAATAAACAATTGGATTCTATTGCAGGCGGGCAGATTTATCTTTATTTAAGTGATGAGGGGCAAAAAAGAGAAGAGTATATGACAGAAGATGATTTTGCCCAGATTGAATCCAAAATAGATGGAGTGACAGGAACATCTCCAGTCTTTGGAGCAACCGGTTCAACGAAAACCTTAAAAGGCGAATTTAACGTCAATCTTACCGGAGGAGGAACGGCACAGCAGGAAATTTCAAAATGGAAAGTAGTAAGAGGACGGTATTTTAGTCAAAGTGATATTGATACGGCAAATCGTGTCTGTGTAGTCAGCAAAAAAGATGCCATTTCCATGTTTGGAACAGACGATGTAGTTGGAATGAATATAGAGATTGCATCCGATAATAGTACAGGTGATTTTCAGATTATTGGAATTGTAGAACAGGAAAATCTGGGAAACATGGTTACGATGGAATATGGAGATGAACAGAGTGTATCCATGGATGTTCCGTATACAGCAATGGAGGTATTCGGATATGATACTTCTTCGTTTGGATATCTTTATATTACAACAGAAAAAAATGCAGATACAGGAAAGGTTGCAAATGAGTCCATTGCTCTTTTAAATCAACTGCATTATAGTCAGGGAGAAAGTTATTATGATATGGAAAACTTTACAGACCAGATGTCATCCATTAATGATATGCTAAGTATGATTACCGGATTTATTTCACTGGTTGCCGGAATTTCGCTTTTGGTTGGTGGAATTGGTGTTATGAATATCATGCTGGTATCTGTGACAGAACGGACAAGAGAGATTGGTATCCGAAAATCCTTAGGAGCGAAAACGTCCTCCATTATGCTGCAGTTTCTGGCAGAGTCTGCAATCATTGCCTGTATCGGTGGTTTGATTGGAATTACAATTGGCGTGGTGCTTGCTTATGCAGTGTGTTCGATTCCAACACTTGGTTTTACACCAGGAATCAAATTATCTACCATTCTTTTGGCAACGGTATTTTCTTCCGGAATTGGAATTGTGTTTGGAGTTTATCCGGCAAGAAAGGCGGCAAAATTAAGTCCGATAGAAGCGCTTAGAAGAAATTAGAAGAAATTTAGAATATTACAAAATAAGACGAAATAAGAAAAACAAATAAGAAATTACGAAAGAAAGTACGAATTTAGAAAAGAAAAATTTAGAAAAGAAAAATGACAGGAATCGTATAGAAAAAATTCCTGTCATTTTTTTAATCCTGATAATAAGGAAGCATGTCTTCCGGAATTCCGGCAGTTCTCTGTTTGATATCCATTGCATCGATTGCATTCATTTCTTCTTCTGTTAAGGCAAAATCAAAGATATCTGCATTTTCCAAGATACGGTCTTTATGAATGGATTTTGGAATTGCGGAAATTCCCTGCTGTACGAGCCAGCGAAGTCCAATCTGAGCAGTGGTTTTTTGATACCTGCTTCCGATTTCTAAAAGCAGCTGACTGTGCAGGTAAGCACCTCTGGCAAGCGGGGCGTAAGCCTGAACGGCAATTCCTTCTGATTTACAATAAGAAAGCAGTTCTTTTTGATTAAACAGAGGATGAAATTCTACCTGATTGACAGCGGGTTTGATATCCGAAACCGATTTTAATAACTCCAATTCATGAATCCGAAAATTGGAAACTCCAATTGATTTAATTTTTCCGGTAGCTTGTAATTTCTCTAGCGTTTTCCAGGTGTTTGTAAAACATCCGGGAACCGGCCAGTGTATCAGATACAAATCAACATAATCAAGCCCCAGTCTTTCCAGACTTCTGTTAAAACTATCTTCCACGTCACCAAGACGCTGTGCATTATTCCATATCTTTGTTGTGATAAATAATTCTTCCCTTGGGATATCAAGTGCTTTTAATCCTCGTCCGACACCATCTTCGTTTTTATAAACAGAAGCAGTATCAATCAGACGATAACCAGAGTAGACGGCATCTGAAATGGCCTGTTCAACTTCTGTTCCTGCATCTGCTTTATAGACACCAAGTCCGAGAAGCGGCATTGTATGACCATCGTTTAGTAAAATGGCATTTTCACCAAGTGACATGAAACAGCCCTCCTTTACTCTTACAAGTACACTTATAGTCTTTCTTGGCGTTACAGAAAGAAAGACTATAAGTGTACTTTTCTTCTTCTACTTTAAGTTACGCTTTATCATATCATAAAGATATGAAGTAATTACTCCAAATTTATTAATTTTTTAATAAATTCATGTTATTATAGAAAAAAGGAGTTTTAAATTATGAAATTTTTTCATCTGGCAGATTTGCATTTAGGAAGAAAATTATTAGGGGAATCCCTGATGGAAGAGCAGGAATATATATTAGAAGAAATTATGAAAAATGTCCGCGTGGAAAAGCCAGACGGGATTTTGATTTGTGGAGATATTTATGATAAATATATTCCGTCATCAGAAGCAGTCGCACTTTTTGATTCTTTTTTGGAGGCACTTGCAAAAGCAGATTGTGAAGTCTTTGTAATTAGTGGAAATCATGATGGAGCAAGCCGGCTGGAATTTGCGAGTGGATTGTTAAAAAGGCAGAAAGTCCATATTTGTGGGACTTATAAGGGAAAAATAGAGAGTGTCGAATTAAAAGATGAGTACGGAAATCTGAGAGTTTATCTGCTTCCGTTTTTACGACCGGATATGCTGCGTCCGTATGAAAAGAACTGTCCGAAAACCTATCATGAAGCAGTAAAACAAGTGTTAGAAAAGTTACCTTATAATAAGAAAGAACGCAGTCTGTTACTTACTCATCAGTTCGCCGTACACGGACAAATGTTTCCCGAAAACTCAGAGTCAGAACAAAAGCTGATAGGGGGAATCGAAGCAGTGGATGTTTCCTGTTTTGAAAAATTTGACTATACTGCGCTTGGACATCTTCATCGGGCACAGAAAATAAAACAGGAATGGATACGATATGCAGGTTCTCCACTTGCGTATTCCTTTTCAGAGGCAAAGGATAAAAAAGGAATTACAGTGGTGGAATTAAAAGAAAAAGGAACTTGTTCGGTGAGAACTATTTTATTACAGCCAAAAACAAAACTGGCAGTCTTAAAAGATACACTCGAGAATCTGCTTTCTGAAACTTATCAGGAATTTCAAACAGGGTATTACTTATCCATTCGAGTAACGGACGAAGAAATGCTTGAGTATCCAGTTCAAAGATTACAACAGACTTTTTCGGGGATGCTTGAGTGTCGGATTGAAAACCGAAGGATGTTGTCTCAGGGAATTACGAAAAGTGCAGATTTGTCTGTTTTAGAAAAGAAACCGGAGGAACTGTTTGCTGAGTTTTATGAAAAACAAAATGAAGTGCCGATGAATGAAATCGAGAAAATGATATTAAAACAGGTGCTCGATGAGATGGAGGAGACAACAGGTGATACCAATTGAGTTAGAGTTAGAGGCATTTGGTCCTTATGCGGAATGTACACAGATTTCGTTTGAACAATTTGAAGAAAATGGATTGTTTTTGATTTGTGGAGATACCGGTTCGGGGAAAACTACAATTTTTGATGCAATTGCGTTTGCACTCTATGATACGGCGAGTGGAGAAACAAGAAAAATGGAAACCCTTCACAGTGACTATGTAGAACCCAAAAAGAGCAGCAGGGTAAGACTGCTCTTTTCACATAAGGGAAAACGCTGTCAGGTGATACGCAGTTTTAATGGAAAACGAAAAAATGAGGCAGTATTAGAAGAAGCAGAAAAAGAAGTATTGACCGGACGAAAAGCGGTAAATGAAAGGCTCAAAGAAATACTGGGGCTTGATTATCAGCAGTTTAAACAGATTTCAATGATTGCACAAGGAGAGTTTTTAAATCTTTTACTGGCAAAGAGTGAAGTCCGCAGTGAGATTTTTAGAAAGGTATTTGATACGGGATTCTATAAAAGACTGGCAGAAGTTTTAAAAAGTGAAGCGGGAACTTTAAGGGAAGAGGAAAAACTGCGAAAAGAAAGAGAATGTCAGCTGTTGGCTGGTCTGGGAGAAGAATTTGAAAAAAAATTCGGAGAAAAAGATAAGAACTGGCAGATTCCGGCAGAAGTTGAGAAAGCATTAGAAGAAAAGATAGGTTTGTTAAGAGAGGAAGAAAAAAGACAGAAAGAGGCAGAAAGAAAAGAAGAGACAAACAAAGAAGAAATTTTGAAAGCATGGGAACAGATAAAAAATACCAATCGGGATTTGCAACAGTTAGAACAGTTACGGGAAATTTTAAAAAAAGAGAGAGAAAGAAAACAGGAATTTGCCAAAAAAGAAAAAGAACTGGAACAGATAAAAAAGAGTGTACTTTATGTGAAGCCGATTTTAGTAAAATATGAGGAAAAGAAAACAGCACTTGAGAAAGAAAACATTCGTTATCAGGAAATCTGCGGAAGACAAAAAGAGCAGAAACAGAATACAGGCAGATTAAAGAAAGAACAAAAAGAAGCAGAGCAAAATGAAAGAAAATATGAAAAAATACAATGTTTGGAAACAAAATGTCTGGAGTTAGAAGAAAAAGAGAAAAAGCTGACTGCACTTTGCAAGCTTCAAAAACAAAAAGAAGCTTTACAGGAACAATTAAAAGCAGAAATCAAAGAGGCAAAGCAGGCGGTGTTTGAATATGAGACGGAAAAAGAAAAATTTTTCTGTGCACAGGCAGGAATTCTGGCTCAGAGTTTAAAAGAGGGAATACCGTGTCCGGTCTGCGGGTCTGTTTCACATCCGCATCCGGCGGTCATCTTAGAAGAAGTGCTTAGTCAGGAAGAATTAAAAGAAAAAGAACAGGATAAAAAGCGGTTAGAAGAAAAAAGACAGCAGACGTTACGAGACTTTTTGCAGTTGGAAAAAGAAGTAGAAAAAAGTGCCAAAGAGTTGTCGATAAATCCAGATTTTTTATGGAAAGAGAGTAAGACAAAATTAGAGCAGACAGAGCAGAAAAAAAATCAGAAAGAAACAAAAATCGAAGAACTGAAACGAAGCATCAAAAAAGAAGTAAGAGGCAGTGAGGTAATACAAAAAGAGTGGATTGAAAATCTGGAAAAAGAAGCAGGACTCTTAAAAGAAAAAGAAATCTGCAAAAAGCAGATAGAAAGCTTAAAAACAGAGAAAAAAGAATATCAAACGAGGTTAAGAACTACGGTAAAAGAACAAAATTTCAAAAGTGAAAAAGAAGCTGTGATTTTTTGTGAAAAACAGGAAAAACTTTTGGAATTAGAGCGGGAAACTGCAGATTATAAAAAAACGCTTCATAAGCTTTTAGGACAGATAAAAATTTTGGAAAAAACACTGTTTGGAAAGAAAAAACAGTCAGAAGAAGAAAAACAGAAAATGTTTGATGTGACAGAGCAGAAATTAGAAAAAATTAGGATGGAATTAAAAGAAATTTATCAACGTATTCATTTTTATGAAAAGACCTTAGAACAGCTAAAAAATCTGTGGGAAGAAAGCAGTAAAACAAGAAAAGAGAGACTGGCACTTTTATCGCTTTCTGATACGGCATCCGGAACGCTTACAGGAAAACCGAAATTATCCTTGGAACGTTATGTGCAGTCTGTTTATTTTAAACAGATTGTTGTAGAAGCCAATCAAAGGCTGGAACAGATGACAGATGGAAGATATGAACTGTTAGTAGAAGAGAGTGCAGCGAATCTAAAAAGTCAGAGTGGTCTGGATTTGCAGGTGTATGACTATCATACTGGAAAAGTAAGAAGTGTCCGTTCTCTTTCAGGAGGAGAAAGTTTTCAGGCAGCGCTTTCTTTGGCACTTGGAGTATCGGGGGTTATTAGTCAGTTTGCAGGTGGAATCCGCATAGAAACGTTATTTATTGATGAGGGATTTGGAAGTCTCGATGAGCAGTCTTTGGAACTTGCAGTTAAGACTTTACGTGAGCTTTCAAGTCAGGGATGTATGATAGGAATTATTTCGCATGTAAAAGAATTAAAAGAGCAGATTTTTTACAAGATTGAGGTGAAAAAAGGACAGAAAGGAAGCCAGATTTTAACGGGTTTCTGAACCTTTAAAAAAACATAAGAATTGCTTGATAAAACAGTGGAAAACATGTATAATAATGGTATTGATAAATTATTGTCATTTACTGCGCCCAATTAAAATTAAGCTGCAGAGAAAGGAGAAAAAATGCATTTAATCAATGACGAAAACGGCAATGTCGTTCCTCATGGACATGAGCATAATCACAGCCATGAACATACTCATGAACATGGATGCAGCAATTGTGGTGACAACGAGTGTCAGGGAAGCTGTACAGAAGAAGTAGTAGCACTTTTAAATTATATGCTTTCTCACAATGAACACCATGCAGAAGAACTTGACCAGATGGCAGAAAATCTTGCAAAACTGGGAATGGAAGATGCTGCAAAAACGATTAAAGAAGGTGTTGCAGATTTCCAGAAAGGAAACATGCGCTTAGGTCTTGCACTGACACTTGTGAAAGAACATTTGAAGGACTGAAATAAGGAGGCGTAACTATGTGTCTTGCAACCGTTCAAAAAAGTGATGATACTGTAGTATGCAGAAATGTCAGCAGAATTGACGTGGATGGAGAAAAAGTAATCATTCGTGATATTATGGGTGATGAGCGCGTAATAGAGGGTAAAATTCTTATGGTTGATTTGGCAAACAGTCTTGTGAAACTGGACTGCCAGTAAAAACAGATCTTTTGGACCGCTACGCACGGTCTTAAATAGATAAATTATAATGTGGAGGTAAGTAACTATGAAATTATCAGAAGCGATGAAAGAGAAAATGCTTTTGTCTTTCGAGCTGTTTCCACCAAAAACAGATAAAGGTATGGAAAATCTTCCGGGCACAATTGAACATCTGTGCAAATATAAACCGGAATACATTTCCTGTACTTATGGTGCTGGTGGAACAAACGTTGGTAAGAACATGGACGTGTGTAAAATGATTCAGGCTGCTGGAACAACACCGGTAACACATTTTACCTGTATCGGAAACACCGCAGAGGGTATTAAAGACCAGTTACAGAATTACTTAGACAATGGTGTGGACCACATGCTTGCACTGCGTGGAGACCTTCCGTTTGGATGGACTGGAACAGGTGGAGATTTCCATTATGCAACCGATTTAGTCGCTTATGTTCGTAAAGAATTCGGCGATAAAATCGAAATTGCTGTTGCAGGTTCTCCGGAAGGACATATTGCCTGCCGTAGTTTAGAAGCTGATATTGCTGTCTTAAAACAGAAACAGGACAATGGTGCAGACTACATCATGACTCAGCTTTGCTGGGATATGGAACAGTTTAAACGCTGGTTAGATGCAATTCGTACTGCTGGTGTTACAATGCCAATCGATGTAGGTATCATGCCGATTCTTGACCAGGCAGCTACAATCAACATGGCACTTTCACGTAATGGCTGTGTAATGCCGCGTGAACTTTGTGAAATTATTTCTAAAAACTGGATTTTCCCAAATCCATTCGACAAAGAGCCATTCGATGCTGATGTAGAAGGAAAGAAAGCTCGTTTCAAAGAAGCTGGTATCGAATACACAATTAAACAGATTGATGAATATCGTGCACTTGGTGTAAATGGTATCCATCTGTATGCACTGAATAAATGGAAAGACGTTTCTGAAATTATTGACAGATCCGGTCTTCGTACATTAGTGTAAGAAACAACATTAAAGAAATATAGGAGGTGCCCTGTAAATGGCACATGTAATTGCAATTGCCGGTAAAGGCGGCGTTGGTAAAACAACACTTACCGGATTGATTATTCAGTATCTGGGCAAGAAGGGCAAAGGTCCGATTCTTGCAGTGGATGCAGATGCAAACTCAAATCTAAACGAGGTCCTTGGAGTGGAAGTGGAAGAAACTCTTGGTGATATCCGTGAGGAAGTAGCCAGAGCAGAAATGTCAAAAGAAAATCCGATTCCACCAGGAGTGTCGAAAGCAGACTATATGGAATTTAAATTTGACGATGCATTAATTGAAGATGATGATTATGACTTGCTGGTGATGGGACGTACGCAGGGAAAAGGATGTTACTGTTTTGTTAACGGACTTCTGCAGGCGCAGCTTCAGAGGCTGGAGAAAAACTATCCTTATATCATCGTGGATAATGAAGCCGGCATGGAGCATATCAGCAGAGGGGTTCTTCCAAATATGGAAGTTGCCATTCTTGTCAGTGACTGTTCAAGAAGAGGTGTACAGGCAGTTGGAAGAATTGCACAGTTGATTAAAGAGTGTGACATGCACCCGAAGAAAGTTGGTTTAATTATCAACCGAGCTCCGGGCGGGGTGCTCAACGAAGGAACAAAAGCCGAGATTGAAAAACAGGGCTTAACCCTGCTCGGCGTTGTTCCGCAAGACGAAACGGTATATGAATTTGATTGTGACGGAACCCCAATTGTAGATTTACCGGAAGACTCTCCGGTAAGAAAAGCAGTTGTTGAAATTATTGACAATCTGGGGCTCTAAAAAAACTGGGCCTGCCGGAAAGGGGAGGCCCTAAGAGAAAAAAGAGGCGAAATTCAAGGAGGATATTCATGAGTGAATTCAAATTAACCACAGTAGAAGAATTCGAAGCTGCTACTGAGAGACTCCTGGAGACAGGGGCAAAAGTTGGCGCGGATGCTTGGCAGTTCCGTGTAAAAAATCAGACTCCGCACTGTAAGTTTGGTGAAGAAGGTGTCTGCTGTCGTATCTGTTCTATGGGACCATGTCGTATTACAAAAAAAGCACCGAGAGGAATTTGCGGATGTGACGTACACGGTATCGTTGGACGTAACTATCTGAAATTTACAGCAGGTGGTTCTGCAACACATTCCGACCATGGTCGTGAAATCTGTCATACCTTATATGAATCATCAGCTGATGGATGTTATCAGGTAAAAGATCCGGAAAAACTGATTCGTATTGCAAAAGAATGGGGTGTAGAGACAGAAGGAAAAGATATCTACGACTTAGCACATGAAGTTGCAGAAATGGGTCTGTGGGAATATGGTAAACCGTTTGGAACACAGAGATTCTTAAAGAGAGCTCCGCAGTCACAGCAGGAATTATGGGAAAAGAACGAACTTGCACCAAGAGCAATCGACCGTGAAGTTTCATGTTCTTTACATATGGCTCACATGGGATGTTCCTCTCTTCCGGAAGCATTAATCAAACAGTCTATCCGTGCAGGTTTATCTGATGGATGGGGCGGTTCCATGATGGGAACAGAGTTCTCTGATGTCCTGTTTGGAACTCCAAAGCCAATTGATACAGAAGCAAACCTTGGTGTTATGGTAGAAGAAAACGTAAACATCGTTGTTCATGGACATGACCCGAGTCTTTCTGAAATGGTTTGTGAATATGCAGACTCTCCGGAAATGATTGCTTATGCAAAAGAAATGGGAGCAAAAGGAATTACAGTATCCGGTGTATGTTGTACATCAAACGAAGTAGCTATGCGTCGTGGTATTCCGATGGCAGGTAACTTTTTACAGCAGGAAAACGTTGTACTGACAGGTGCTTGTGAAGCAATTGTAGTAGACGTACAGTGTATTTTCCCGGCACTCGGACCTTTAAGCAAATGTTTCCACACAAAATTCATCACAACATCTCCAATTGCACAGATGCCGGATTCTGAATTTATCCGCTTTGATGCAAAAACAGCAGATGAAAAAGCAAAAGCTATCGTTAAAACAGCAATTGAAAACTTCAAAAACAGAAAACCAGAACTGGTACATATTCCACAGTTAAAACAGAAAGCAACTGTAGGATACTCTGTAGAAGCAATCATCAAATGCTTGGACGGTGTTGCAAACAGCCAGGTTGATGAGATGGGAACAGTAAAACCTCTGTTACAGTGCGTAACATCAGGTGTTCTTCGTGGAGCAGTTGCAATGGTTGGATGTAATAACCCGAAAATCCGTCCTGACCTTGCTCACATCGAACTGATGAAAAAATTAATCGCAAACGATATCGTAATTATTGCATCTGGGTGTTCTGCACAGGCTGCTGCAAAAGCAGGACTTATGGACAAACGTGCAAAAGATATCTGCGGTGATGGATTAAAACGTGTCTGTGAATTAGCAGATATCCCTCCAGTTCTTCACATGGGTTCTTGTGTAGATATCAGCCGTATGATGATTCTTGCTTCTGAATTGGCTAAATGTGCCGGTGTACATATTTCACAGCTTCCGGTTGTTGGATGTGCTCCGGAATGGATGTCTGAAAAAGCAGTTTCTATCGGTAACTATGTAATCGGTACAGGTATCGATACATTCCTTGGTGTTGACCCTTATGTTTCCGGTTCCAGCGAAATCGCTGAAATCCTGACAAATGGTACAAGAGAATGGGTAGAAGCAGCATTTACTGTGGAAAAAGATATTGATAAACTTGGAGACGCCATGATGGCACGTATCGAAGAAAAACGTGCAGCGCTCGGAATTTAAGAGCAGAAAAAACGGCTGTCTGATTTAGAACTGGATTAGACAGCCGGTATAAGAAAGGTGAATGAAATGAAAATAGCAGTGACAGGAAAAGGCGGTGTGGGTAAAACCACATTTGCAGCGACTTTAGCCCGGCTGTACGCAGACGAAGGGCGAAAAGTCCTTGCAGCAGATGTGGATCCGGACGCAAACCTTGGACTGGCTTTAGGATTCGACGAGGAAACTTTAGATTCAATTGTTCCCATTACAAAAATGAGAAAGCTGGTAGAAGAGAGAACCGGTGCAAATGAAGTGAATAAGTTTTTTAAAATCAATCCGAAAGTGGACGATATTCCGGATACTTATTCAAAAGAGGTAAATGGAGTAAAACTGCTGGTACTGGGGACTGTGGAAACCGGCGGTGGCGGATGTGTCTGCCCGGAGCATGTAATGCTTCGCAGAATCATTAACAATTTGGTCATTCATCGAGATGATGTCGTAATTATGGATATGGAAGCCGGTCTGGAACACTTAGGCCGTGGAACCACCCAGTCAATGGACCAGTTTATTGTTGTGATTGAACCGGGAGCCAGAAGTGTACAGACTTATAAGAATGTAAAACGTCTGGCAGATGACCTCGGAGTGAAACAGGTTCGTGTTGTTGCAAACAAAGTAAGAAATGTCGAAGATGAAGAGTTTGTAAAAGCTCATATCCCGGCAGAGGATCTGTTAGGCTTCATTCACTATAACACAGAAGTGATAGATGCGGATCGCCAGGGGAAATCTCCTTACGATTTCAGCAATACTGTAAAAGAAGAGATCACAAAAATTAAAAACATAATCGACAAAGGATTATGAGAAATCAGGAGGAAGAAACATTGACATTATTTGAAACCGTATTTAGCGGAAATGATGCTGTTTATGGATTAACCGAAAATGCAATTAATGCAGCAATTGAGCAGCATGGTGCAGACAAAGCAATCAGCTTTCCAGATACTGCTTACAGCTTACCTTGCTACTATGCAGTAACAGGTGTTAAAGTTGCTACTTTAGGAGAATTAAAAGAAGCGTTAGGTGTAGTAAAAACTCTTATGACAAGAGAAATGAAAACACATGATGTATTTATGTCAGGTGTTGCTACTGCATTATGTGCAGAATTTATTGAAGTGTTAAAATACATCGACGGTGCAACTCCTTATGAAGCACCATGTGCAGGACATGTTCCGGATGCAATCATCCGTGAACTTGGTGTACCGCTTGTAACAGGCGATATCCCAGGTGTTGCAGTTATCCTTGGTTCTGCTCCTACAACAGAAGAAGGTGTTGCTTTAGTAAAAAGCTATCAGGCACAGGGTATCTTAGTTACCTTAGTTGGCGGAATCATTGACCAGGTTGAAGAAGCTGGAATGAAAACAGGTGCAAACGTACGTGTTATCCCGCTTGGAAAAGATGTTACAGCAGTTATCCATGTTGTATCTATCGCATTAAGAGCAGCTCTTATCTTTGGTAATGTGAAACCAGGTGATGCAGCTTCTCTGATGACTTATACAAAAGACCGTGTACCGGCATTTGTTAATGCATTTGCTCCTCTCGATGATGTTATCGTTGCATGTGGTGCAGGCGCAATCGCTCTTGGATTCCCGGTTATCACAAATCAGGAAGGCGTTTCTGAAGTACCGAAGAGCTTAATCTGCCAGCCAGATGTTGAAAAATTCAATGCAACATCTTTAGAGGCACGTGATATTAAAATTAAAATTACAAACATCGATATTCCGGTTGCTTTTGCATCTGCTTTCGAAGGTGAAATTATCCGTCGTGGTGACATGCAGGTAGAATTTGATGGTTCTCGTGTAGACTGTGCTGAGTTAGTACATACTGTAGAAGCTTCTGAAATTGAAGACCATAAGATTACAGTTGTAGGACCGGAAGTTGACGAAATGGAACTGGGAAGCAAAAACAGCATTGCTTATGTCGTTAAAGTTGCTGGTAGAAACATGCAGCCAGATTTTGAGCCGGTTATCGAACGTAAATTCCATAACTATATCAACTGTATTGAAGGTGTATATCATACAGGACAGCGTGATATGCAGCGTATCCGTATCAGCAAAGATGCATTTGCAGCTGGATTCCGTATCAAACACATCGGTGAAGTTTTATACGCATCCGTTAAAAATGAGTTTGATGCAGTTGTTGATAAATGTGAAGTTGTTATTTACACAGATCCTGCTGAATGTACAAGAATTCGTCATGAAGTGGCAATTCCAACATTCAACAAACGTGATGACCGTCTGAAAACTCTGACAGATGAGTCTGTAGATGTATACTACAGCTGTATTCTGTGTCAGGCATTCTCTCCATCTCACGTATGTGTTGTTACTCCGGAACGTCTTGGTCTTTGTGGTGCGGTTTCATGGCTGGATGCAAAAGCAACAAATGAACTTGACCCGAACGGACCTTGTCAGGTAATCACAAAAGAAAGATGTATCGATGAGAGAATCGGTGAATACGAAGATGTTAACGAAGCAGTTCGTAAACTGTCTCAGGGTGCTCTTGAAGATGTATCTCTGTACTCTATCATGGAAAAACCGATGACATCTTGTGGATGTTTCGAATGTATCTGTGGTATCGAGCCATTCTCAAATGGTGTTGTAATTGCCAACCGTGAATATGCAGGTATGACTCCTCTTGGTATGACATTCCCAGAAATGGCTTCCATGACAGGTGGTGGTGTTCAGACACCAGGTTTCATGGGACATGGTAAACACTTTATCGGTTCCAAGAAGTTCATGAAAGCAGAAGGCGGTATCGAAAGAATCGTATGGATGCCAAAAGAACTGAAAGAATTTGTTGCAGACAGACTGAATGAAACTGCAAAAGAATTATACGGAATTGAAAACTTTACAGATATGATTGGTGATGAAACAATCGCAACAGACCCAGAAGAACTGGTAGGATTCTTAACAGAAAAAGGACATCCAGCTCTTGCTATGGAGCCAATGATGTAATCAGAGGTTCATTCCTTAGACGATAATCATAATAAGCGGTGGGGGAAGCTGTGGCCTAACCCGCCGTTTATAAAAAATATACAAGGAGGCTAATAAGAAATGCCGTTTAATCAGAAACCACAGAAATTCAATGCAAATATTAACACAGTTGAAATCGGCTGCGGGGACAAAGCAATCAAATTAGGAGGAGAATGTACATATCCTTTCTATACATTTGATGCGCCAATGGAAAACGCACCAAAAATTGGTGTAGAAGTTTCCGACCTTGGACTTGCAGACGTACCTGGAATCCAGGAATATTATGCCGGTGCAACAACAATCGGTGAAATCGCTAAAAAGGCAGAAGCAATGGAAGGTGCGGACTTTGTTTGCTTACGTCTTGAAGGTGGAGACCCGAATGGTGAAAACAAATCCATCGAAGAACTGATTGCTGTTGTAAAAGAAGTTGGCGAAGCAGTTACCTGTCCTTTAGTTGTTGAAGGATGTAAAAATGTCGAAAAAGATTCTGAATTACTCCCGAAAGTAGCAGAAGCTCTTCAGGGTAAAAATGTTTTAATCCTTTCTGCAAGAGAAGAAAACTATAAAGCTGTCGGAGCAGCAGCAGGACTTGCTTATAACCAGAAAGTTGGAGCAGAATCCGCTGTAGATATCAACCTTGCAAAACAGTTAAACGTAGTATTAACACAGTTAGGTGTACAGGCAGAAAACGTAGTTATGAACGTAGGTTCTGCAGCAGTTGGTTATGGTTTCGAATATGTAGTATCTACTATGGACCGTATCAAAGGTGCAGCTCTTTCTCAGGATGACAAACAGTTACAGATGCCAATCATCACTCCTGTAGCTGACGAGGCTTGGAACGTAAAAGAAGCAATGGCTTCAGAAGCAGATATGCCGGAATGGGGACCAGCAGAAGACAGAGGAATTAGTATGGAAGTACAGACAGCAGCAGCAGTTCTGGCTTCTGGTTCAGATGCTGTCATCCTGAAACATCCTAAGTCTGTTGCAACTATTTCCAAAATGATTAAAGAATTAATGTAATCGTAAGAAACAGGAGGATAAAAAACAAATGGGATTATCAGGTATTCAAATCTTTAAAATGACACCAAAAAAGAACTGTAAGGAGTGCGGATGCCCTACTTGTATGGCTTTCTCAATGAAAGTTGCTCAGGGTGCTATGGATATTTCACAGTGTCCACACATGTCCGAAGATGCTCTGGCTCAGTTATCAGAGGCTACTGCACCGCCAATGAAAACAGTTAAAATCGGTGCCGGTGAAAATGAATTCTCTTTAGGTGGAGAAACTGTTCTGTTCAGACATGAAAAAACTTATGTAAGCAAAACAAGATATGCAGTATCTTTATGCTCATGTATGGACGACGCCGCAATCGATGCAAAGCTGGCAGAAATTCCGAAAGTGGATTATGAACGTATCGGTGAAAGAATGTTTGCTGAATTAGTATATGTAAACTATGCAGCAGATACAGACAAAGACAGATATGTTGAAATCGTAAAGAAAGCAGCAGCTTTAAACAGAACACTGATTCTGGGATGTAAAGATGTAGAGCTTGCAAAAGCAGCTCTTGAAGTTTGTAAAGAAGCAAAACCAGTATTAAACGGTGCTGATGCATCAAACTATGCTGAGATGAGCGCAGTTGCTACAGAAGCAGGTGTTGTACTTGGCGTAACTGGAAAAGACTTAAATGAATTATATGATACTGTTGCAGCTCTGGAAAAAGCAGGAAACAAAAACCTGATTCTGGATGTTGGAACTGCTTCTATCAAAGAAGCTTACGGCAATGCTGTACAGATTCGTCGTGCAGCAGTAAAAGATCAGGATAGAACATTCGGATATCCGACTCTGGTTAATGTTGCAGCACTTGCACATGGTGACAGAGTAATGCAGCAGGCACTGTTATCTATGTTCACAATGAAATACGGTTCTATCGTAGTAGTAGAAACTCTGGATTATGCAGAGGCTCTTCCATTATTTGGATTAAGACAGAACGTATTTACAGACCCACAGAAACCAATGAAAGTAGAACCAGGTATCTACGCACTCAACGGAGCAGACGAAAACTCCTTATGTCTTACAACTGTAGACTTCGCTCTTACATACTTCGTTGTTTCCGGTGAGTTAGAGCGTTCTGGTGTACCTTGCAACCTGATTATCAGTGATGCAGGTGGACTTTCCGTTCTGACAGCATGGGCAGCAGGAAAACTTTCTTCTACATCTGTAGCAAAATACATTCAGGAAAATGTAGAAGATAAAGTAAAATGCAGAAAACTGGTTATTCCGGGTAAAGTTGCTGTATTAAAGGGTGACCTTGAAGCAAAATTACCAGGATGGGAAATTATTGTTGCACCTCTTGAGGCTGTACAGTTAGTTAAATTCTTAAAAGACCTGACTGCATAATGATTTTTTAGAATCACCTTTCCGGGGAGACCTGTTCTCCCTGGAATTGTAAGAATAACATGAAAAAAAGGAGAACAAAGTTATGGCAAAATTTGTTACAATCGGTGAAAGACTTTCCACCACAGCTCCAGCAGTAAACAAAGCATTTTTAGAAAGAGATGCAGAACCAATCTTAAAAAGAGCAAAACAGCAGCTTGATGCAGGTGCTGTATACCTTGATGTTAACATCGGACCTGCAGAAGGATATGGTCCGGAACTGATGAAATGGGCTGTTCAGCTCCTTCAGGAAAACTTTGACAACGTTCCGCTTGCTCTGGATACTTCTAACAAAGAAGCAATCGAAGCAGGTATCTCTGTATACAACCGTGCAAAAGGAAAACCAATCGTAAACTCCGCTGATGCAGCAGGAAGAATCGAATACGTTGACCTTGCAGCAGCAAACGATGCAATCGTTATCGCACTTTGCAATGGTGAAGGAATCGCAAGAGACAATGACGAACGTATGGGATATTTACAGACACTGCTCGAAAGAGGTTTAGAGCATGGAATGGAAGAAACAGATCTGTGGTTTGACCCGCTGTTCCTGGTTGTAAAAGGTATGCAGGACAAACAGATGGAAGTTCTTGAATTCATCAAAATGATTTCTGACATGGGACTGAATTCTACAGGCGGTCTGTCCAATAACTCAAACGGTATGCCAAAACACATTCGTCCAATCATGGATTCTGCTTTAGTAGCTATGGGTATGATGAACGGTCTGACATCCGCAATTGTTAACCCGAATGACCTTCGTCTGATGGAAACAATCAAATCTTGTGATGTATTTAAAAACAACACATTATATGCAGATTCTTATCTGGAACTGTAATCTACAGAAGTTAAAATAGGTAAGAAAATCTGGGCAGTAATTAACGAGAGAAGCAGATGTTATGTCTGCTTCTCTCCGATTAAAAAGAATCAGAAAGGCGAATTCCTATGTTTAAAGTGACTTTTAAGTTTGAAGGGGCGGAAGATGTTATCACTTATGCCCAGGAAGGAGAAAACCTTCTCGAAATCGCAAGAAAGAGCAATGTAGCAATTGATGCACCTTGTTCTGGAAATGCATCCTGTGGAAAATGTCGAGTAAAATTAATCGGAGGAGAGATTGATTCTCCGAAAACCCGTCATATCACAGATGAAGAATATGCAGAAGGCTGGAGACTGGCCTGCGTAAGCAAAGTAACCGGAGATGTAGAAGTACAGGTACCGGATATTGCATCTGCCTACAGAAGCCGTATGAAAGTTGCTGATTTAAGTTCTAAAGAAGAAATTGCAATTTTCGAAAAAGCAAAATCAGATGTAGAATCAGCAGGAATTTCTCTGACAAACAGCCTGGATATTATTAATGTTAAAATGAATGTGCCGACTCTGGATGACACGATGCCGGATAATGAACGTCTGGTTCGTGCAATCAAAAAACAGACAGGAATTAAAAAAGTACGGATGCCATATTCAGTACTGCGTAAAATTTCTTATGTTTTCAGAGAAAGCAATTTTGAAGTACAGTGTGTTATTAGAAGCACAGAAAATGATATTTTTATTTATGATGTCTATAAAAAAGATGAAAAAGTGGTAATCGGAGGACTGGCAATTGATATTGGAACAACAACCGTTTCTGCTTTATTAATTGATATGAAATCTGGAGAAATTCTTGGAAAGGCTTCTTCTGGAAATGGACAGATTCGATATGGAGCAGATGTTATCAATCGTATTATTGAATCTATGAAACCAGGTGGAAGTGAGAAACTTCAAAAAGCGGTAATTCAGGAGACAATCAATCCAATGATTCAGCAGATGTGCCGTGCAAGTGGATTTAAACCGGAACATATCTATCGTTTAAGCATTGCTTCTAATACAACAATGAATCATCTGCTTACAGGAATGAACGGAGATCCAATTCGTATGGAACCGTATATTCCTACTTTTTATAAAACAAATTCTTTATTTGCCTCAGATATTGGAATTCAGGTAAATCCAGATGCTCATATTATTATGGCTCCGAATATCGGAAGCTATGTAGG
>JAIIAN010000264.1 GCA_022717655.1 Bacillota bacterium
TGTCGTTTTCCCGGCACCGTTGATGCCTACGATGGCAGCTTTTTCATGATCCTCTATATGAAAAGAGACATTTTTCAATACCTGATTTTCTACAAATGCTTTTGAAATATTCTGACAAGATAATATCATGGTAGTAAGTATCCTTTATTTCCAGCCCACACAGAACGGGCTTTTTAAATTTTATTGTAACGAAAAGAAGAAAACCTGTCAATTCATTGACAAGTTTTTAACATATGGTGTATACTTAAATAATCGGAGGTGAAAGTATTGGAAGCAAAAGGAATTTCACAGGCTGTGATCGGCAGACTGCCCAGATACTTTCGATATTTGGGGGAACTTAAGGATGAAGGTGTGGAACGAATCTCTTCGCAGGAACTTTCCGGACTGATGAAGGTGACCGCATCCCAGATACGACAGGATTTCAATAATTTCGGCGGATTTGGTCAGCAGGGATATGGATATAATGTACCTTATCTTTATGCCGAAATAGGAAAAATATTAGGTCTTGACCGAACCCATCATATTATTATTATTGGTGCAGGTAATCTGGGACAGGCACTTGCAAATTATGTAAAATTTGAAAAAAGAGGATTTAAGGTTGTGGGGATTTTTGACATCAATCCGGTGTTGAAAGGAATTTCCATTCGAGGAAATGAAATTCGTATGATGGATGAACTTCCAGAATTTTTAAGAGAGAATGATGTTCAAATTGCAACGCTTACTCTGCCAAAAGCTTATGCGGAAGAGACTGCAAACCTTCTTGTGGAGAATGGAATTAAAGCAATTTGGAATTTCGCACATTTGGACTTGGCAGTTCCGGAAGATGTCATTGTGGAAAATGTGCATCTGTCCGAAAGCCTGATGCGTCTGTCTTATAATCTGAATCGGTATAATACAGAACATAAAAAAGAATGATAGAAAAACTGCTGCGAAAAAATATTTCGTAGCAGTTTTTTGATATTTTTAAAACAAAAATTGGGGGTGACTTATTTTATGAGAGAATTCGTATCCGGAACGCAGATGAAGCAGTTAGACAGATATACAATACAGGAAATAGGAATTCCATCACTGGTGTTAATGGAGCGTGCCGCAAGAAGTGTGTATGATACAATGATAAAAGAAAAACTTCCACTTAAAAAAGTACTTATTTTATGCGGAAGTGGCAACAATGGAGCAGACGGTGTGGCGCTTGCAAGAATGCTGCATCTTTCAAATATTTCGGTTGATGTGGAAATTTTAGGTAACCCATCGCATTTTACGACCGAGATGAAACAGCAGATTGAGATTGCAAAAAAATATCAGGTTGCGTTTGTCAAGAATAAAAGCCTGTCTGAATATACTACTATAGTAGATGCCATCTTTGGGGTTGGATTAGACCGAGAAGTAGGTGGAAGTTACAAAGAAAAAATAAAAGAAATTAATCAGGCAGATGCCAAAGTAGTGGCAGTAGACATTCCATCAGGGATTGATTCAGCGACAGGAAAGGTACTCGGATGTGCCGTTTGTGCAGACTGGACGGTCAGTTTTGCTTATGAAAAGTTGGGAACTGTTTTTTATGAAGGAGCAGAGTATGCGGGAAATGTGAGAGTGACAGATATTGGAATTGTAAAAATGCCTGAAATTTGTTTTCCGATATCAACTTATACATTTGAAGAAAAAGATTTGAAAGAAAAGTTATTTCGCAGAGAAAGCGGAAATAAAGGAACGTTTGGAAAAGTATTACTGATAGCTGGAAATGAGATGACCAGTGGGGCTGCCCTTTTAAGTGCCTCTTCGGTTCTGCATACGGGAGCTGGAATGGTAAAAGTGCATACTCGAAAAGAAAACAGGGCAATTCTTCCGGTACAGCTTCCGGAAGCTATATATTGCTTTTATGGCAAAAAAGAGATAAAATCAGAAGCGTTGGCAGAAAGTCTGGAATGGGCAGATGTAGTAGGGATTGGTCCTGGTCTTGGAACAAACAAACAGGCAGAAGCATTGTTAGAATTTGTTTTGAAATATTCTAAACGACCATTGGTGATTGATGCAGATGGATTAAATTTATTAAAAAGTAAACTTGATTTGCTTGAAAAATACGAGTATCCTGTAATCATGACTCCGCATCTGGGAGAGTTTTCACGTTTCAGTGGACTTTCAATTAAAGACTGGAAACAACAGCCGATAGAACTTACAAATGAATTGGCACATCGTTATAATGTAACTTTGGTTTGCAAGGATGCACGCACCGTAATTGCAGATGGCGGTCAAAATGTCTATGTGAATACAACAGGAAATAGTGGGATGGCAACTGCAGGAAGTGGCGATGTGCTGACGGGAATTTTACTCGGACTGCTGGCTCAAGGCTATGCTCCTTTGGATGCAGCTGTGATGGGAGTATATGTTCATGGTCTGGCTGGCGATGAAGCTGCAAAAGAAAAAGGAAAATATGCAATGGTGGCAGGAGACTTGATTGATTATACAGGAGATGTGCTTAAGAAAAGAGGATAAGAGATTATGAATAGACCAAGTAGAATTTATGCAACAATTGATTTAGATGCCGTTACATGGAATTTGGAAAATATGAGAAAAAATATAAGTAAAGATACAAAGATTATTGCAGTATTAAAAGCAGATGCCTATGGTCACGGAGCTGTTCCTATTGCACAGCATATTGAATCTTTGTCTTATATTTGGGGAATCGCAGTTGCCTGTGTGGAAGAAGGGATGGAACTTCGTGAGGCAGGAATAAAAAAACCAATTCTTATTTTGGGTTACACTTTTGCAGAGGATTATCCGACGATTATTGAGCATGATATGAGACCGGCGGTTTTTACGTTTGAGATGGCACAGCATTTATCTGATGCTGCGGTAAAAATGAATCAAACTGCAAAAATACATATAAAAGTTGATACAGGAATGGGTCGAATTGGCTATCGGGATATCAACGAGGCAGTTCCTGAAATTTTAAAAATTTCAAAACTTCCGCATATTGAAATTGAGGGAATCTTTACCCATTTTGCAAGAGCAGACGAAGCAGAAACAACACCGGCTTATGTGCAATTAGAAAAGTTTCAGCAGTTTATTTCAAGACTGGAAGAAAAAGGACTTTCAATTCCAATGAAGCATTGCTCGAATAGTGCTGGAATTATTCGTATGAAAGAGGCAAATATGGATGCCGTCCGTGCTGGAATTATTTTATATGGTTTGTATCCATCTGATGAAGTGGAAAAAGAACCGGTTGCTTTAAGACCGGTTATGGAGTTGAAAACACATATTTCTTATGTAAAAACAGTTGAAAAAGGAACCGCAATCAGTTATGGAGGAACATTTGTGACAGAAAAAGAAACAAAAGTGGCAACCATTCCGGTTGGGTATGCAGATGGATACTGTCGTGGATTATCCAATAAAGGATATGTACTGATACATGGAAAGAAAGCACCGATTCTTGGAAGAGTCTGTAT
>JAIIAN010000265.1 GCA_022717655.1 Bacillota bacterium
CCTTCCGAGAATCCGGATGCTTTGATTGAAGAGAATGTGTTTTATGTGAGAAAAGGAGTGCCGTTTGTTCGTAAAAATATGGATGGCGGCAAATATGAACTGGTAAATAATAAGATTTTTGAGTTAGATAAGTGAAATAAATAATGTGCGTTTTTTCTAGACTTTAAGTTTAGGCATGAAAAAAAGAGAATCAACAATGCTGGAGAGGGGTTGTTGATTCTCTTTTTGGCATTTATTGCATGGGGCATCTATTCTACCATAGTTAAAAAAATGGAGAATGGGATTATCCTACAGTTGCGGTAACAAAAAGAATTCACTTTTATAGCAGCTTTATTGTGCACTCCTCTGAATCAGAATGATACGTTAATCCGGCAGGACGTTTCAGATTTAATTTGTAAAGAAAGAAGATTCCGGCAAAGAATCCGGGAATCAGTCCTGCATATCCGGTGGTGCATAAAAGTACGGTGAGTTGAACCGGAAGGCTCATAGCAGTTGTCAGGCATAAAAGTGTGCCAACAACAAATCCGGTAATGCTCCATCCTGCAATAAGGATAAAGAGAAAAAGAGAAGCTGTGTGTGTTTTTCTGGTATGTTTTTTTGTAAAGTTCCATAATTTCTGATACATGTGTCATCCCCCGTTTCTAAAATTAATGAATAAAAATAAAAAAGTTCTTTTTCTGTTTCGTTACTGTTATTTTAGAAATCATTTGTAAAGTATGCAGGCGCAGAAATGAAAAATCTATGTAAAATTTTTTGACAAAAACATTCGTGCAGAAATTTCAGGTGACACAGAGTTTCATGTAAGTAAAGCGGACATTCGCAATCCGCTTCGCTATTTGCTCATGAACGCAGTTGCTTCGCAATATGTCAGTGGGAGTTTTCAACTCCCGCTGACATAAGCATCCCCCCTCACCCGCTGCTTAGTGCTTTGCGCACTTGAAGCAGGGGAATGCTTATCTGCGTTCAAATAATCTGCGTTTTTTTGAAAATACTAGCCGTTTGGTTAGTATACAAAGATGTCGAAAATTGTTATAATTCTATGTATAGAAAGGAAAAAGGAAGAGGGGTGTATCATTGACAGAAAAGGACAAAATATGTTATATCCGGCCAAAACGGGCACTCAGGCGTTTGAAGGCTGCCGAAGAAGAAAATATAACTGCTTATATTTACGGAGTGAGTGGTATTGGCAAGACAGAACTGATTGTCCGTTATTTAAAACAGAAAAAATATCAGATGTTTGACGCTGGAAGAGTAAGCGCAGAAGAACTGGAAAAGATTGCAGAATCTGAAAAACGAAAGATTGTGGTAATTGATAACCTGCATGATTTGGCAATGGAGGAAGAATGTGAAGATATCAAAGAAGCAATTATTTCGTTGATTGAACGGGAAGATGTATGGCTGATTTTATCGGGGAGATGTGCCATACCACCGTGGCTTGCTGCTGTCCGTTACCGTGAAGTCTTTTATATGATAGAAGAGTCTGAATTATTGTTTGATGAAGCTCAGGAAAATCAATACATAAAATATACGAAGATACTGCTGACGCCGGAACAGTACAAGGTAAGCAGAAATTATTGTTTGGGGGTTCCGCTTGGCTGGTATATTACATGGGATATATATAAGCAGATTCAGCTTCGTGAGGGGCTAAAAGAGGGCGAGTACTTTTCTGATAAATTATTTTCAGAGCTGATTGACAGGGGGTTATCCCAGATGTGGGATTATCTTGACTGGCATGTTTATGACAACTGGGATATCCGAATACAGGAACTTTTAATGGAAGTTTCGATTGTGGATTGTTTTACAGCACATCTGGCAGAGATGATTACGGGGAGAAATAATGTAGAATCAATTTTAAGCAGGGTAAAATGGCTCGGAAACTTTATGGTGGAAAGAACCGAAAAAGACGAAGTTGTCTATGAAATTCGTCGGGAAATGCGTATCAGTATGCGCAGACGTTTAAAACGAAAGTATAATAAAGAGCAGGTTCGTGCCCTTTATGAAAATGCAGGCTTGTATTATCAGCTGAATAAAGAACCAATTCGTGCGCTTGAGATGTATCAAAAAGCAGGGGAGAAAGAGCGGATTGCGTCTTTGCTGATAGAAAATGCGAGAACTGCGCCAAACAATGGATATTATTATCAGTTAAAAAAATATTATCTGGAACTTTCGGATGAGAAAATTCGTACCAGTCCGGAACTTATGATGGGGATGAGTATGCTTCAGTCTCTTCTATTAGATGTTGAAGAGAGTAAGCACTGGTATCGGGAACTGGAACAGTATGTAAAAGAACATACCGGAAGAGAAAGGCGTCAGGCAAGAAGTAAACTCTTGTATCTGGAAATCGGACTTCCACACAGAGGCAGTGAAAATATGATAGAAATTCTGAAAAAGGCACATCTGTTAATTCTAGATAAACAGGTCAGCCTTCAGGAATTTTCTGTCACCAGCAACCAAGCATCGCAGATGAATGGCGGAAAGGACTTCTGTGAATGGAGTAAAAAAGACAGAGAACTGGCAAAAAGCGTTGGAAAACTAGTTGAATTTATCCTTGGAAAATATGGAAAGGGTCTGGTCAATCTGGCTCTTTCAGAAAGTTTTTTTGAGAAGGGTGAGGATAATTATGAGGTGGCTGCCTTGGCAAACAAGGAGAGGATGCAGGCAGAAGCCGGAGGAAAATTAGAGCAATGCTTTGTGGCAGACGGCATGTTAGCATGGCTGCATATCATTACGGGAAAGGTTTCGGAAGCGGAAGAACTGTTAAAACGGTTCTATAAAAAAGCAGAGAAAGAAGAAGGGGAACGTCTGCTTCCAAATATTGAAACGTTTATCATAAGATGTGCGCTCTACAGCCAGAAAAAAGCAGAAATTGAGAAATGGATGAAAAAAGTTCCGGATGAAGAACAGGAGTTTTCGATTTATGACAGATTTCATTATCTGACCAAAGTACGTGTGTATCTGCAAAATGGGAGAAATGAACAGGCGTACAATCTGCTTTTAAAATGTGAGTATTATGCAAGTGTAATGAAACGCACCTATATCCAAATCGAAGTAAAATTATTGATGGCGATTGTGCAGTACCGTGTTGGGGATGAACGGTGGAATGAGACTCTGTCTGAAGGGTTAAAGATGGCAGAGGAATATCATTTTGTGCGGATTATTACACATGAGGGAGCTGCAATCCGCCCACTGCTGTTGCAGAGCAAATGGGGGCTTTCGAGGGGAGAAGAGAAAGAAGGGGATTAAAAAAGGCAGTCATTTATTTTGGGGAGTAAATGACTGCCTTTTTGTGTATACAGAAAATCAAAACAACATAAAAAAGGGAAAATAAATGGCTAAAAATAAAATTTATCCTAGCAAAACTGTGTTAATTTACCATAGAAAAGGACATCTGACGTCGAATAATTGTGAAAGATAGAAAAAATAAAAAATTTTATAAAAA
>JAIIAN010000266.1 GCA_022717655.1 Bacillota bacterium
GTTCAAGGCTTGGATGGCTATATCGTAGCCGAGAAGAAAGGACAACTGCTTGTTTGCTCTTTGAAGGAAGAACAGAGAATTAAAGAATTTGGAAAATAAATATTCTGAATTATGGCATGTTATGATGTCGTGAATGTTACTTGCCCTATTTGTAACACAGTTTTATTGGTGAAAATTTCGTTTGTAATCTATCCTGCAAGAAGTATCGATACTGCGGATTGTCCTATTTAGGGAAAGGAAATACTTCATAAGAATATCACTGGCGATATTGTAACCGGAGTAGAAAACTTAGCCAATACTTAAGAACGATTACAAGTTGAACTGTATATCATAAAGGAACAATAAACTTAAATATCTGACTAAACACGCGAATAGCGAAGAGGGATAATGAATAATTCAAGTAAAGAAAAACTTAATTTCTAGATGTCAGAATATCCCGAGTCCTTTCATCTACAGGATGAGAACAGGATGTTCGACTTGGCAAACAGCCTTTATGAATTAGAAGGCGGTATCTGTATAGATGACTTGTTTGCAAGCTTTACCAAATATCATCCTAATTATAACAAGGAGGAGGCGATGAGACTTTGCGACAAGTGGGAAGACCAAAACCTTCTTATCCTGCGTTTCCTCTCTTGGAAACAAGAGAAAGGTAAGTGATAAAAAGTTGCTATTGTAATAACTGCAGCTATGCCAAATCCATCAAGTATAAAACAAGATAAAAACGAAAATAAAGAATTTTATGTGTGGAATAGTAGGATATATCGGACAAGGCAAAGCCTATCCATTCCTCATTGAGGGCTTGAAGAAGCTAGAGTATCGAGGATACGACAGTGTGGGCGTGGCTCTCGTTAGCGATATAAATAAACTCAATGTCTATAAGACAAAGGGAAAGGTGAGCAATCTGGAGGCTATGGCTACCGATAAGGATTGCTGTGGACATATCGGAATCGCCCATACTCGTTGGGCAACTCATGGTGAGCCATCAGCTACAAATGCCCACCCTCATACGAGCATGAGTGGTGACTTGGCCTTGGTACACAATGGAATCATAGAGAACTACCAGGTTCTGAAGGAACAGCTCATCAAGAAAAGCTACGAGTTTAAAAGCACGACCGATACCGAGGTGCTGGTGCAGTTGATAGACTATTACTATCAGCAGAATGGCAAGGACTTAGTGTCTGCTGTTTGTCAGGCTCTCAAAGATGTCATTGGTGCATACGCCATTGCCGTCATCGAGAAAAACAATCCAAGCCATTTGATTGCAGCTCGCCAGTCTAGCCCATTGGTAGTAGGTGTAGGCAAGGACAACAAGGACTTCTATATTGCCAGTGATGCCACCCCAATCGTGGAGCATACCGACAGGGTGGTCTATCTGGAGGATGGTCAAATAGCAGACATCCGAGTTGGAGAGAACTTGAACATCATCAACCTTGAACATGCTTCTTGTGGTTATGACATCAAGACCGTTGATTTGGATATTTCCAAGTTGAGCAAGGGCGGTTACGATCATTTCATGTTGAAGGAAATTCATGACCAACCTAACTGCCTGAAGGATTGCATGAGCGGTCGCCTCTTTGCCAACAAGGAGCATCCGGGAAACAATCGCATTGTTCTCTCTGCCCTCAATGACTATCATGACAGATTGGTGAACGCCAAGCATATCATCATCGTGGCTTGTGGAACCAGTTGGCATGCAGGTCTCATCGGCAAGCAACTTATCGAGAAGATGTGTCGCAAACGTGTGGAGGTGGCTTATGCCAGCGAGTTCCGTTATGGCAACCCAGTGATAGAGCAAGATGATGTGGTGATAGCCATCAGCCAGAGTGGAGAGACTGCAGATACCTTGGCAGCCATTAAGCTGGCGAAGGAGAAAGGAGCCTTGATCTTTGGTATCGTGAATGCCGTGGGGTCTTCCATCGCTCGTGAAACCGATACTGGTATTTATATCCATGTCGGTCCAGAAATAGGTGTGGCAAGTACAAAAGCTTTCACAGGTCAGGTGACCGTCTTGACACTCCTAGCCTTGGCTTTAGGACAAGAGCAAGGAACGCTCAACGATGCCGATTATCACTTGATTATAGAGGAACTTTCCGAGATACCTCAGAAGATGGAGGAAGTGTTGAAGCAGGCTCCGATGATTAAGGATATTGCAAGAATGTTTACCTATGCCCATAACTTTCTGTACTTGGGACGAGGCATGAACTATCCAGTGGCATTGGAGGGTGCCTTGAAGTTGAAGGAAATCAGCTATATCCATGCCGAGGGCTATCCTGCTGCTGAGATGAAGCATGGTCCTATCGCCTTGGTAGATCAAGATATGCCAATCGTCTTTCTTGCCACCCATCACCAACTCTATGAGAAGATTATTTCCAACATGCAGGAGGTGAATTCGAGAAACGGACGCATCCTTGCCGTGGTGACAGAGGGCGATAAGCTGGTGAAGGAGATAGCGGACAAAGTGATAGAGGTTCCAAAAACCATCAACATCTTGGTGCCATTGCTGAGTGTCGTACCGTTGCAGTTGCTTGCTTATTATGTGGCAGTAGACAAAGGATTGAACGTTGATATGCCAAGGAACTTGGCAAAAAGTGTAACTGTTGAATAAAAAGTATGAATTAGTCTATGAATAATATAAAAGGGAGAAAGAATTGGATAGATTGGATGAAATCTATTGGCATTTTCTTAATTCTTTATGGTCACCTATTCTCACATGGATATACCTATGTTTATACGTTTAGTGTACCATTGTTCTTTTTTATTTCAGGTTATCTTTGCAAAATAGAAACGGATTATAAAATATTTTGGAAAAAAGTATTTTATAATTTGATTTTACCCATGTTTCTTTTGTCTGCGATTTGCCTGATGATAGATTCTGCTTTGGATATTTGGCATAGAAAATTTGAGATAGATAATGTGTTATTATTTTTACCCCGTGTTTTAATAGGGGCACATGTAGGTGTTGGAATGTTATGGTTTGTCCATACTTTAATACTGTTAAAAATTATATTCCAATTTGTAGGAAATAGAATTGGTATTCATTTTCTGATTTTATTATTTCTTTCGATTATTGGAATAATATTAAATGTCTATGAACCTTGTTATAATGGGGAAAATTTAATAAAAAGTTCCAATTCAATATTGAATGTTTGTGTCGCAGAACCTTTTTTTATAATAGGGTATTGGACTAAAAAATATAATATAGAAAAAACTTTTATAGATATAAGAACTCGAATGCTATCTTTTATACTTTGCTTGCTTTTTGTATATACTTGTACAAAACTTAATGGTGAAGTTTGGATGTATGAGACTGGATACGGACACGATTTCTTCTTGTTTTTGTTAGGAGGACTCTCGGGAACTTATTTGGTGTATTTTATATCAAAGTGTTTAGATAAATATTACTTCAAAAATATATTGATAATTTCAAAAGGAACCATTG
>JAIIAN010000267.1 GCA_022717655.1 Bacillota bacterium
GCAAAAAAGGAAAATCTTTTTTTAAAAAAAGCGGCGGCATTCTTTGCAAAGGAAATCGATTAGAGGCTTATCGATTTATTCAAAAATACAACAAGGAATTTGGGCTTAGATGGCTTCTCAGGAAGTTTGATGTCTGCCCAAATGCTTATTACAATTATCTTAAAAATCGAAAAGCTGATTATCATCAAAAGAAGGATGAAATCAAAAACTCTATTCGAAAAATATATCACTCTCATGGCGGAGTTGATGGTTATAGAACCATACATGCGTATCTGATTCGTACAGGACACGATATCAGTCGCTTAACGTTTCACAAATATATGAATACCGAAATGCAGTTGTTCTCAATCTCCAGGAAAAATAAACCGGAGTACGAACATGGTGTTGCGCATAAAGTATATGAGAACAAACTGAATCAGGATTTTCATGCAGATGCGATCAATCAAAAATGGTATACAGATTTTACTTATCTTTTTTTGACAGATGGCAGCAAGCGTTACAATTGTACTATTCTTGACTTACATGACCGAAGAGTTATTGCAAGCATAACTGATAGAAATATAACCTCTGATTTAGCGAAAAGGACCTTAGCGAAGGCGATTCATTCCCAACCTGGAATCGATTTAAGTAAGCTTCTGGTTCATTCAGATCAAGGAAGTCAGTACACTTCAAAAGAGTTCACCGAATTTTGTGAGAAACTCGGTATTACTCAAAGTATGAGCAAAGCAGGATATCCATATGACAATGCTCCTATGGAAAGATATTTCAATACGTTGAAAAATGATCTTATTTACCAGCATTATTATCATACAGAAGATGAACTCTACACAGCAATCGAAGAATTTGCGTATGTACAATATAATCATGTACGTCCGCATTCTTATAATAATTACAAAACGCCTTACGAGGCACGCTACGGGGTTGCATAAACCCTGTGGCAGAAATTAGGTCGTAGTGTTACAAAAAAGCTTGACCACAACATGATAACATTGATCTTTTTTTAAGAAGATTAGAATCAAGAACTCAGTATTTATCAGTAAATTCCGTGTGAAAATCAATGTGGTTATTTTTAATATGCTATTGACTGAGTTGCCATATAAATAGCTTCCTGTATAATTCAAAGTGTAGATGAGATGTAAGTTGATTTATAAAAATAGATACCATAGCTAAACTGTCATTACTGACCTGCAAGTTGGTAATAAACAGAAAAGAAAGGTATCTACATATGAAGTCTACACAAAATAAGAAGATTCAGCAAGTAAAAGAAACAACATTGGTGGTTGAAATTGATGTTGGGAGCCAAAAACATTATTTCAGAGCTTTCAACTGGAGAGGAATTGAACTTACAAAGAAGCTAATACCTTTTTCAAATTCCATGGTGGGATTTAATGCATTCTATGAAGAAGTGACACGAATAATGGAACAGAATGACCTTGAAGAGACCCTGGTTGGGTTCGAATCTACAGGTCATTGCAAATGTCAATATAAAATTGTAGGTTTTTTATCATATAAGAATGTAGGAAAACCTACACGCTTATATGATATTTTATGTAACTTAATTTTCCTCAATCATATACTGCATCTGATCCTTTAGTCTGTAGGATGGACCATTTATGTTTATAACAGAGCAGTGATGAAGCAGTCTGTCAAGCAGTGCATTAGTTAGTACTGGCTCCTGAAATATATCAGACCACTTGGAAAATGGACTGTTAGTTGTTATTACTGTTGACAGCTTCTCGTATCGCTTGGCTATGAGATTAAAGAATAGATTGGCTGAATCAACATCCATCTTCTGATAACCAAGTTCATCTATTATCAGAAGCTTGTATCTGCAGAACCATTTGATTCTTGTCTCAAGTCTGTTTTCTGAAGCTGCTTTTTTTTAGCTGTGATATTAAATCCTGAAATGTTATAAAATATACGCGGTATCTGTGTTTTGCAGCTTCTATCCCTATTGATACTGCAAGATTTGTTTTGCCTACTCCCGGAATCCCGCAGAATATGATATTCTCTGCTTTTTCTATAAAACGCAGTGTCAAAAGATCCATGATTTTGGACTTATCCAGCGATGGCTGGAAACTGAAATCGAATTCACAAATCTCCTTTAAAAACGGGAAATTAGCTACTTTTACACAGCCTGTTATTGCCTGTTGCTTTCTGAAGTCAATTTCACTTTCTGTAAGTTCACATAAAGCATCCAGAGCTGTTTTTTCTCCACCTGCAATCATATCCAGATATGTGTCTATATTTTCTTTGAATCTGAATAATTCAAGAGCTTCAAGATTATTTATTAAGTTGTTATATGTATTCATCAGTCCTCCTTGGCGGTATCGAATGGAAGTTCGGCAGTCAGGGATATGCTCCTGTCTGGTTCATTGGAATTTTCAGAATGCATTACTTCTTTCTGACCATCCAATCCCCAGTCTTTTGCCATTTGTTCCATATCTTTATATATCTTGTCTTTGTACTTATCATAAAGGAACTCAAATCCATCTTTGCGAAGAATTGATGGCGAATTATCCATGTGCATGCAGTCTTTCATAACACAGTCATATGCAAGATTTCTGAACATATCTGATTTCATGGAATATTTGATGTGTGATATGAATAGTTCCCTGTCAGCAATGTACGGAAGCACTTCATTTATGCCTTTTCTAAAGGTTCTTTTATCTGTGTCTGACAAATGTGCATAATTATTTATAATCCATCTTCCATAATCACTCTGATTAATATAGGCTATAAGTGCTTCCTCAGATTTTACGGCTTCTTTTTCGGTCACAATGACTTTACGGCTGTCTAATAATCTGTCCATCATCTTTAGATTTCCTGTAATTACTGTTTCCATGTCCGTATCATTGATTCTGCCTTTCATAAGCTGTTCATAGTGGTGTTTTTTATAATTGACAGGATTATTATTTAATGCGTGAATAGTTACAAGTTTTCCGTTATAATGTAAGCGCTACATAAACCACCGTATAAATATTCACTCCATCTGCTCCATAGAAAATCAGATTTCTGAATGTTTATTAAGGTTACATGTTTCCTGCATCATCTCTGACCATGGCATAAGGTCTTCAAGTATGCTTTCGGGCTCATTTTTGTAGTCCAGCATCTTTGTCATGACTGTTTCCAGGTAGAGACGGATGTTTAATCCATTAACCTTTGCTGTTTCTGCAAGTGTATATACTATTGCACTTGCAGTTGCTCCTTTTACTGTATCATGGAATAAAAAGTTCTTTCTTACCATCACATATGCTTTCACAGCGCGTTCGGTTGCGTTATTGCTTATAGAACGTAAGCGCTACATAACCCACCGTAGTGAAAACCTTCAAATTCAGGCATAAGATTACGACAGATGGAGCATTATACTCTAAATCCTGATCAGGATTGCAAAAGTTGTAGCATTTCACTTCAAACTAT
>JAIIAN010000037.1 GCA_022717655.1 Bacillota bacterium
ATCAGTCACGCATACGAATCCTTTAGCTATCAGCATCTTATCAAATTTAAATTTGAAAATCGTGATGGATGATAGATAATCTGCAAAAAACTGCGTCAACTGCATCATCTGCGAAATCCCAGAACCGAGCAGGTTCAAATTTGTGGGAGTGGAATCTGTGGGACTAGAAAGAGAAAAGAAGAATCCGAGAGATTACCTTCTATATTTAAGCCTCCAGAAGAAGTGCCATACCCTGAAGATTGGCTCACTTAGTGCCTCGGCAGGATAAAACCTCACCAAACGCAAATCTCGGCACAATCTCTGTAAATTATGTCCGATAGAGCTATTACCAAAATCATTTCGCTTATCATATTTTCCAAAGTTACCTCCTTGCAATATTTCTTCAAGCAACAACTTTCCTCGTTTGACATCCATCAGTGCAATCATCTTCTCCTCCGGCAGTCCCAAAGCCTCATGCAGTACATACATCACGGCCCCAGCAAACTTCCATAAACCAATATGCTTCAAATTCCTTTGTAATTCAACCACATTCTTAATATCCGCATGTAGCAACACGAAATAATAATCAAGTAGCTGTCTCAACCCAATTCCCTCATTCATTAGATGAGCATAGATATGCGTCAATTGGAAAATGAGATTAAACTCAGCTGTCGGAATCGCAACCTCCCCTTGCTCTCCCAACTTCACCCGATGTGAGAACTGCTTCTCCTTCACCCTCTCATAATATTTCTGAAGTCTGCGGTTATGCCAGAAACACAACAGAAAGCTAGGCCGATAATGCACTTCTACCTCTACCCCATTATACGATGGGAACTCGATGTGGTGATAGCACGCCTTTTCATGAGGCGAGATAGAGCGAACAAAAGAGATAACCCGTTTGTCGCCTCCTTCCACCCAGATATCAATATCACCAGGCGTGCGATGCAAGCCATTTGGATACAACTGCGCATTCCCCTGCCCTTTCAGGATACAGGTTCTGAATCCCTTCTTCCGGAACCATTCAGAAACCTGGATGGCAGCATCATTCAGCCGCACATTCGCCTTCTCCAACATCTGGCATTGCGCCATCCATTGCAGAAGCAAGTCCCTACTGATACCCATATCAGAAGAAGGCAATCTCTGTATACCATCAAAAAGAATGCCCATCAAGGCTTGCTTTTGAGCGATACTATATAGCGCCTTCCAATCCGCCTCCTTCAAGGAAGAAGGCTGCTCAGACTCCGAGCCAATGCAGAACCTTAGGAATTCAAAGAATATAGCATAATGCTTTTCCATAAAATATATAACAATTTTATAGCTTTACATATTCACCATTCGTCCCAGTACTTCCGCTATTTCCAGTATCCCATAGCTCTTTCTACAGTAGGAGCCATGTCATAATACTTGTATTCTGCTAATCTACCACCAAAAATAACATTGTCTTCTTTATCAGCCAAAGCTTTATACTTGGCGTACAAAGAAGAATTGACCTCATCATTTACAGGGTAATATGGTTCCATACCATCCTTCCATTCTGTAGAAAACTCTTTCGAAATAACTGTCTTTTGAGTTTCATAAACCTCTTGGCCAAACATCTCAAAATGCTTATGCTCAATAACACGAGTGTAAGGAATCTCACGTTCTGTATAGTTCACTACCGCATTACCTTGATAGTTAGGTTTGTCTATAACCTCTGTTTCGAATCGAACAGTACGATAATTGAGCTTACCAAACTGATAATCATAGTATTCATCTATCTTACCTGTGAAGACAATCTTGTCGGCAATACCTTCCCAAAAAGGACGATCCTCAAAGAAATCTACATTTGTTTTGGTCTCAATACCTTCAAGCAAACCATCAATCAACTTATTATATCCACCCACAGGAATACCTTGGTACTTATCATTGAAATAGTTGTTATCGAAGATAAGGCGAACAGGCAAGCGCTTGATAATGAAAGCAGGAAGATCTGTACACTTTCTTCCCCACTGCTTCTCGGTGTAGCCCTTGATGAGTTTCTCGTATATATCATTCCCAATTAGCACCTGAGCTTGCTCTTCTAAATTACGTGGTTCCGTAACTCCATCAGCTTTCATTCGGGCTACAGCTTCTGCCTTCTGTTCATCAATCTTGGCTTGTGCTTCTTCTGGAGTTATTACACCCCACATCTGGTAGAAGGTGTTCATATTAAAAGGCAGATTATAGAGTTTACCCTTATAATTAGCCACTGGTGAGTTTGTATAACGGTTAAATTCTACGATGGAGTTTACAAACTCCCACACCTTTTTGTTAGAGGTATGGAAGATATGTGCACCATACTTATGCACATTGATACCTTCTATATTTTCACAATAAACATTTCCTCCCAAATGGGAACGCTTATCTATCACTAAACACTTCTTTCCAGCTTTCTTTGCCAGATAAGCAAATGTCGCTGCAAACAAACCTGCACCAACGAGCAGGTAATCATACTTTTTATTTACTTCTATCATACTTCTTTCCTCCAAATTTAGCCGACAGGAATCCTTTGATTTTCTTGCCCCAATTTTCGTCTCCAATCTGTACAAATCCAGTCTCTACATATTTAACATTATTCTGCTTCAGCCACACATCGAGCAACAGTTCGCTCACGCGGCCGAACAGACGGGCATCGAATGCTGGCATGTTTTTCACGTCAATCTCATCCTCCAAGGCAAAGAGTATGGGGAAGAGCCACGAGCAATACTTGTCAAGCATGTCACGTTTCATTATCATCATGTTGAACATGTGGGCAGATGTGTGTTTCATCACCTTGTCAAACATATCCACATACTCAGGACACTGCTTGCGCAGAATCTCACGTGTCAGTTCCAGATGCTCCAGATCATGTGTGTGCTTGTAGTGAGAAGCGAGCGATTCTATGAAGTACCTACGCTTCTTGGGCAACACCACATCAGCCTTGACAAGGAACGACTCCGCCTCCTTCTTCGTCAGAATGAGCGAGTATTTCCATCGTCCACTCCGGCAACTGAAATGCCTGCGGTAGTGTGCCAATCCGATATAATCAGCCTTCACATTCTTCCATCCCCAATAAAGGGCAGTCAATTCACAAAAATACGGGTTCTTCTCCGAGATGTTGTCACCCGAGTCATCCCCCGTATAACCGAAATCATCCTTAGCCAGTGCATTGCCCACTCTTACAGGCAGATACATCTCATCCATCGGCATGTGTGCCTTCTTGTGGGTGGCTACTAAAATCTTTATATCCATAGTAGTTACATTTTTACTTATTATAAAACCATTCCATCAAAGTATCTACAACAATCTTTGCACTACCTCTATGCAAAGGTTTAAAATCATACGTTTTAGCCTTTTCTATCATGGACGGTAAGTTTTTCTCATCCATACAACAAATGACACAACCTAATTCGTCCATTTTCTTTGCCACTTGACCTTGGTCGTGAACATGTTCTACACCATTTCGTCTAGGCAAGACCACAACACGCTTTCCTTTATCAACTGCCTCACATATTCCGCCCCATCCACCTTGGAGGACCAAAATATTGGCTTCTTCCATCAACTGTTGCATCTGTTCCTTTGGACAAAAATCAAAATGTTCTTTAACGTGGGTAAACTCATAATGAGTATAGCCAGTTTGCACCACGATACGCTCATCTGTTGTAGCCGCATAATTATCTGCAGCTTTTGCCATACGACTAAAGTCTTGACTATGTGTACCTAAACTAAATAATATCATAATACTCCTATATATTTTGCATTAGGGAAAACTTTCATCATCTCAGGCCATTGCACGCAGAACAAATCACTATGCTTGTATGTTCTCTCTGGAGTTCTTGATGGGGAGGTTACATCTGCTGCCGAGCATACATATATAACCTTACACTTCAAGAATAATTTTCCGAAAAAGATGGTTGGATACGCCATGCCAGAACCTGTAGAGATGATACAGTCTGGACGTTCCTTTATCAGATACCACAACGATTGCAGTGCATTAACAGCCCATGTCCATTTTTTATCAGGTATCACATTTACCACAAAATGATGGCGACGTGAAGCCAAAAACGATTTAAGATGCTCAGACTTAAACATCAACCAATAAATATCAAACTTGCTTTCGTCTATGTCTTTCGTGGCAAGACGAAGTTCGGCAAAATGTCCACCAGGGCAACATGCCATACAAATCTTAGGTTTCTTACTCATACTTCATGCGATTAAATGACTGTACATTTCTGACAACGCAGCAAAAACGGTTTCAGGAAGATATGGCTTGACAAGTTCTATACTGTGCATTCCATACTCTTCTACCAACTTTTTATCTCCGACAAACGCTGATATAGCTTTTGCAATTTCTTGCACATTACCGGGTTTGACCATAATTCCATTCACCCCATCTTTCACGACCTCTGGAATACCGCCAACAGGAGTTGAAATAATTGGATGTCTATACGACATTGCTTCTAAGATTCCTATAGGTAAGCCTTCATTAAAAGATGGTAGGATATAAACATCTGCCCAATTAAGACATTCTATTTTCTTCTCGCCAGAAACAAAGCCCTCAAATTTCACCATACCTTGAAGACCATATTCATTAATACAAGCCTGCAACTTTTCCTCCTCTTGATTTCCTCCAATACGCAATACTACCTTACCCTCAAACATTTCTTTGTTGTCTTTCAAAGCATTCAATATGTCATAAATGCCTTTACGTTGTCCTATAACACCCAAATATAACAAATTGAGTATGTCGGTGGAACGTTTTACCCTCTTGGTAACAGGTGGTGTTATAGTATTGTTCAATACCTTTATAATGTTACTTTTCACACCAATGCTTTCAAAATACTGTTTCCACGAATCTGACAATACAAGATACAAGTCACAGGCATTTATAGTATCAACAATTCTTTGCTTATGCTTTGAAGGGTTGTAATATGACTCAAAATCAGCGCAGTGCATATGCATAACTACTTTCTTTCCAAATAATTTGCCTACTTTCACAAAGAAAACATTTCTCTCAAAAGAGGCAAAGGCGGCACCTTGAATATGTACAATCTTCACAGAACGAACAAACAGCATATACCAAATGAAAAAAACATAAGAATAAACGGCGTACCAAATTTTGACTAATATATTGCCATTTCTCCATGTAGGGATAAACTGCATATTTTCAAAATACTCATTGTATGAAGCGAGCACTGCAGCCATGCCACCCGGTGCATTGTGCTTGAAATATTCGCCTATCATCAGCACCTTTTGAGACAGGTCTTTATGTATTAGCTTTGTCATAGTATAACTTTCATGATTTGTTCTACACTTTCCTCAATCGTTCCCGAGTTATTCACAACATTCACATCCATCTTTTTAGCCAGTTTCTGATACAAGGCAAAGCGATAGGGAAAATCGGGATTAGCATGATTCTCTACACGGCAATCAAGAACAGCTTGGCGATCACGGATTACCACAAATTGACAAGAGCCATCAGGCAATATAGAATGAAATTTCTGGTACCACTTACTATCCAAAATATTGTCGAATCTGCATTCTGCTCCCAAATCTATCAAGATGTCGTTAATCCAACGGTCACAAATCACATAATCAGATTTTAATTTCATCACCTTGCGTTTTGCAATCTTGTTGTCCAAATATGAACACCATACATACAATTTACAGAACCAAGGCATCTTGTAGAGACGATGTTCCCAAATATCACCCATTTCATTATGCACTTTTACCGATAGTCCCAGTACACGAGCCAAGGCATTCATTGCTTTTACTGTATAGTGACTATACCTCATCCAGATATAATCCACACTCTTGCCCTCTTGTTCCAACTTCGCTTTTAAGTTGTTGATGACAGTAGTCTTTCCACTACCATCAACACCACTGATTATTACATATTTTGTCATATACTCTATTTTTTATGTGTTACAATATTCATCCATTGAATTCCAACTTCCTCCCATGTTGGATGTTGGCTCATTATGTCCATGGCTTTAACTCCCAGGGCATCATGTTCTTGTTTTTTATACCATAAATCCAACAATGACAATGACAAATGGGAGATACTGACACGACCTGCCAGTTTCAATCCGTCTTTCAGATAATAAGTCGTTCCTCCATTATTAAAAGATACCACAGGCGTTCCACATGATAACACCTCATAATACGTAAGAGGCACCTCAGCAGGAATACACAGAAACGGCAATACAACAGCGTAAGCTTCTTCAAAATAAGCTTTCAACTGCGCCCTTGTCAACTTATCTTTTAGAATCAGCACTTTATCTTTGTGCTTCATCTTGTCCAATGTTTGAAACAAAGTCGCATACTCACCACCGACATCTTGTCGCACAAGAAACACGAGAAGAGCATCAGAAACTTTGTCTGCAAGTTCATCAAAAGCTTGGAACATTTCACGACCACCCCTCGAAGCAGCAGGACCACCCGTAAACAAATAGAATTTCTTTCCTTTCAATCCATTTTTCACAACCATAGCATCATCCGACTTGATATCCTCAAAATTATCTTTGCCTGGATATATTGTATATGAATTCAAGGAACCACCTGCTTGTTTTACTGTATAGTCTGTCAAACCTATCAAATCAGAAAAACCAACTTTCCTCAATTTCTTGCCCAACAAACCTTTTGGTGTAAACGCTTCCAGTATCCATGCTTTGGCATACATACCATATTTGCACATCATCCACATGGCATTCCATTTAGGCGTAATGCCCGAAGGTATGTAAGCGATTTTCTTACAATGCATCATCTGAAGGCCCGACAGATTTTTCAAACCTTCACGAATAGTTGCAGCAAAGAAGAAGACGTCATATCCCTGAGTATTCACCCATTCGCTAAGTACTTTGAAATCCCGAGGACACTGCAAAACCTTGACACCATGCCACTCAAAATCTCGGGCTTCATTTTCTGCAACACTGGAGTTGAGGACATCTGCCTCCCATCCATGCGCTTTCATCACCATAGCCACTTCCAGCACTGTACGGAATGGCATCAGCCGTTCCCGCCCGGGAAATAAATCAACTGTATGAAGTCCTACTTTCATTTTTTCAAATGCATTTTATTAAACATTTGGCAGAAATCATCGAAACTCATTGTTTCCTTATAGTATTTTTTATGCTCGTCATGGACATCCTTGAAAATGATAGGCACTTCTTTCTTACTCATCACGTTATAACTATGCTTCATCGTGAACACATACATGTCCAATGGATAGCCCATGAAAAACGCTCTTGTACGTTCTCCTACCGACCACAACATAGCCATCCAATAGTTCCATTCTCCCTTCTTAGGAATGAAACGAATGTCTATATCCGAAGATGGATGCCACTTGCCTGTAGAAAGAGAACCGTATGAAATGGCAGCATCCATGTACTTGCATCCATCAAGATGTTTCTTCATCTCCACAGTTCCATCATAAAATTGTTGAGCTGTCAAGTTACCTGCTCGGATGTGATAGAACACGCAGATAGCCTGACCATTAATACAATAATTGATGACATGGGCTATGATTAAACCTACCCACCAAGGCATTACCAAACTCAAGAGTAATGTTATCACCACATCAAGACCTATCTTTATCACATTGTCTCTCCAATTGGCATAAAGCATACCTTGAAGTATAAAAGAAGTGATAAATGTAATGTAACCATAACTCATCCACTCATCAAACCATGTTCCTTGAAGAAACGATGGCAGATGCTTCTTTTTGTGCTTTGTAAACAAAGCGTTGATATATCTATTCATATTATTAAGTTTTACAATCCTAATTCATTTTTCCTTTCATCAAGCCAAGTTGACAATTCTGAGACATAATCAATCCAAAAAACTTCCTTACTCAATATATCTGTCAATCTTGTCAAGAACGCATCACGGCTTTCTCCACTTTTCATCTGTACATCATACAGATAAGCATGTTTGTCGTCAGCCACTGCCATAATTTCCTGTGCTAATGTTGCCAAGTCGTTAGTAGTCAGCTTTAGTAGTGTCCACAAATAATGCTCGGGCTGTTCTCCTTCTGGAAGAACAAACTGCTTAATATGCGATAACGCTCTGCTTCTTCGAGCATTACGATCAACTTCATTACCAGAATAACATTTCTGCATTTGGGCCATTCGTTCAGCGTCAGTTCTATACTTATCACCGTCCAATAAAAATATCATATTATCTGAATCCGTTTCTTGAATATCGCATCCTGCTGCAACAACAAAAGCATTTTCAATGGCTCCAAAACGTAAGAAAGAAGTATATGGTAAAAGTCCTTTGTCTCTTACGACCTGACGTGCTATATATTCTGCTAAATCATCTTCTACATACACTTCAAGTTGTTTTTCCATTCTACCAGTCAACCTACGTAAACAATCAGGTGAAGTATGGTCTAAGACAAAGGTATCATTACTATTTGCCGTTTTCCAAATATGCCTAATATTTATATCATTTCGCAAAGCCAATTCTTCACGATGAGTAGTAAAGACGATTTGAAGGTGTTTCCGACGTGCAACATTTACCATTTCATCAACCAGCTTCATTAATGCTGATGTATGCAGAGTCAAATCCAACTCATCAATAAGGAGAAGAGAGTAAGCAGGCATTGAATACAAAATTTCTAATATAGTGAAAAGTCTTTGCTCACCTGCTCCCATAGCCAATGAAGAGTAATTGATAGTTGCACTATCACGAACAACCTTCTTGTACTTTTTACTATGAAAGGAAGCTTTAGCATAATCACTATAATCATAATTCATAATAGTAGAAGCTGCTCGTACTATTTCATCCTTGCGTTGTACTCTTTCTGCTGCAACCATATGGAAATTAGTTACCGTAGCTGTAACCTGCTCAATATCTGGCACACACGAAGAGATTCCAAGATACACTACATCTCTTTGTGGACGTCTATCAATACGAGGAGTCCAACGATCACCCATTTTACCACATTCTCTAAAAGAAAGATGACCTCTTATTGTAAAATAAGCACGTAATTTACTTCCTGTCCATGAAACACCATTTTCACGTTTAAAGAATCTAGTAAAGTAGTTATTTTCTCCGATAGGACTATCTGATTTATACAAACATGCCAAAGCATGCAATATAGTAGATTTTCCACAGCCATTAACTCCGAATATCGCTGTTACAGGCTTATCCGTAAATGAAATCTCCACATTATGCAAACCTTTCAGTTGGGTGAAGAAAACCTTATCTAATGATTGGGGTATTACTGGCATAAAATATATTTGTAAAAATTATCACAAAGTAAACATCCACTCATCGAACCATGTCCCTTGCAGAAACGATGGCAAATGTTCTTTCTTGTACTTTGTAAACAATGCGTTGATATATCTATATTCATGATTTATTAATTTATCTTTCTTTCTCAAAATACAATGTATAGTAATTGAGCCCTGACTCTTCATCCTTACCTTTCACGACATAGCCTTCGCCTCCAAATATGGTTATATCAAAATTTGAATCAAGATGAATAGTTGTTTTAGGGAATGCTGTTTTTGCTTGCCCCATCTTAGGCTCCAGCGATAGGGGCTTTAGAGGTAACTGGTAAGCATCTTCTTGCGAACGAGCATACTCGATGAACTTTTTGCCATAGACCTCCCCATAAGCTTCTTGCGCAAACTCTTCCAAAGAGATGGTGTCGCTAGATCGCATCACGTTCTTAATCTTTGAAACAAGCAAAGCCTTATCCTTCTTACTCAGATCTGCCGTCTGAGACTTCAAGAAATTACCACAAACCTTCAAGAGTGTCTTTGTCTGATGAAAAGCAGTCTGACATGGCTCCAATTGCAAGAAATCACTAACCCAATACTTTATATCACCAGACTTGCTAGTTTTGTTAAAACAAGACACAACATATTCTGAACCTCCCCCTGTATTCAAGATAAGACATCCTTTGTCAGCTTTTTGAAGCGAAAAGGTTTCAACCGATGCTACCTCAAAACCATCTGATGTATGCTTGAGAATCACATTTTTCTCCTTTTTCTCGGTTTTTAACAATATGATACCAGATACCGACTCGCCTTTAAACGAAATGTTCTCCACATACAAAACCCACAATTCACCAGGCAACACTTTACCAAAATTGCCTTGCTCATACAAAGCTTTGGCCATATAGACAGACTGCCGCAACAAATCATTTGGATTATCAAAAACTTGTTGGGTATATGAATACATTTTATTTTCTTTTCCTTCACCCTGCTTAAATGTATATAGTTCCTTTGTATCAAAGGCAGAAGACACCAATGCTACAAGATCTTTCTTAACAGGTGAGAAGTCAAGATATCCATTGGATATTCTTACCCCTTCACCATTAAACTTATTGCCCACAAAATGTAGCACAACCTTTTTAATATCACAAAATTTAATCATTTTTCTTTTTGTATTTATTTATTATGCGACTAGGTATCAAAGCCTCACCATTTAAGAACTGAGGACAAGTATGAAAGTACGAAAAGCCATCTTTTCCTTCCCAATAACTCTTAGGTGCATGTTCTACAAGGATAATTTGAAAATGCTCCTTCTTGACATTCACCACATAGTCCATAAAATCATTGACGACTCGAAAGGCATCTTTCAATTTTACCTCATCATTACTATTTACCTCAGCATTACCTACATAATAAGGTATGCTAGGTTGATCAATAAACAAAAACTGGAACACACTAGAATCCACATAATCTATAAGATACTTATGGAGTCCCAAGAAGAAACACAAATGCATAAACATATAATTTGATTGACTTCCTATCACATCATAATCGTAACCTTCGTCCTTGCCCCTCAGTTGCAACCGTTGACATTCTCTATTATATTTCGTCTTACAACCCTCATAAAATTCCATGTATTTAAACTTATCATAGATACCTTGGAACTCATCATCCAAAGTCTTCCATTTCTTATAGTTAGCCTGTTCTTTCTCCTCTATAAGTTTCCCTAATTCCTCACTACGCTCCAGCTTCTTCTTATAATCACTCAGGCACAACATACTGTCGCCATTTTCCTCCTTGATATTCAATAGGCTTAGTTTTTCTTCCACTACGCCGATTGCCCTATAAGCCTGTGCCTGCAGATAAATGGTTTGCTTGAAAGTAGAAGCTTGCATGATACGTTTCTGTTTTTCATTGATTTTCTTTTGTACATCAGCTATCTGGTCTTCAAACTTAAAAGTATCCAATACATTTTGCTTTTTCTCTTCCACTATCTGTGACAGAGCCTTAGCCAAAGACTTCATGATATAATCTGTCCATATCGTAAAACGTCCTTCCTTTTTCATTTGTTGAAGAAAATCAACAGGCTTCAAGGCATCTTCCATCTTATCCAAAGTTCCGAGATATTGTTCATACTGCTCCTTGGCCGACGTCAAATTATGCAAATTGATAGAATCCTCCATCAAGCTACGTTTGAGTTGGTCTAGGTCATGATTAGATTCCTCTTCATTTCTCAATGCTGTATCTTTAGCAACCTCCACCATCTGTCGTAAAAGAGCAACTTGCCCATACAGCCCTTTATTTTTCAAGTTGGTTACATCAAACCCATTGCCTGCCAACAAGGCAACACAAGAATCCACTATCTCTTGGTCGCTAAGGATTTTCTTTTCTTGATTGTCGAATTTTCTTATCGCAGTGTCTAACTTCCGCTTTTCATTTCTAAGTTCTTCCGTTTTGAGACCTTTCGGCGTAATCGTCTCATCCACCAACATCTCTCGAAAATCTACATTGCCCAAATATTTAGGCTCGAAAAAATTCACATTAAGATAGTCATAAGGAGAAGTAATGATATTCTCCGTAAGCATATTGAAGATAAAATTGCTTCTAAACCTAAACTCTTTGCCATTATTATGGTAACCCAGAATACTATTCAAGTACCTACGACCACCTTGAATTTGGTAATTCGTACTAGATGGATAGAAATTATCAACAAATTCTCCTTCTTGGATATACACATCGCTAGTAATGGTCTCCAAGTCTGGACGCTTTCGAGCAATGGCATAAGTAACACCATGCACCTTGAACTCCAAACCATACCATTTGGAATACTGATTGATAACAGGCTCTACGATATTAGACTTTTCCGAAAGTAAACAGTAATTGATGATGGCAATAATATTACTTTTTCCTGTTGAGGAATTTCCAGTTATCACATTCACCCTATCCGGTAAAAAGCTTAATTCCTGCGGTTTGTCCTCAGGCGCAAACCAAATAATCAACCTAGATATATTAAAGTTCATAATTTTATGTTTAATTGTCTGTAAAGATTTGATAACTTCATGTTTTCAGCATCATGGTAAAGCTGAGAGAACACCCGAACTATTTTTTCCAATCTCATGCTCTCACTGTTATCTTGCATTCGACTAGCATTATCGGCAAACACCAAATTTCCATCTGTCAGCAGAATGAGTTTAAAATCCAGTAAAACAGATACTCCATCGACCAAGACAGGAAGAGCATCATAATATTGTTCATTGAAATTGAGCAGTTTATTCTTTCCTATCTGAAGGATGTTCATCAAGGAGAAATGGCGATTTTCTACCAGATTACATACCGATTCGTCAAGAACCAAAGGCAATATAGCAGCACTGATAGCAATATTGATTCTCCGTCGTCTCCTCAGTACGCTATATAGTAAGCTAGCCACTAATGCTGCATTGTTATAAATTTGATAATCAAATTTCATGATTTATCCTCCTTTCTCCAATCAGCACGCCAAAATACACGAGGTAAACTCTCATTTGACAATGCCAACATCCAGCCAGACGAGAAGTTAGGTCTAATAGAAATTCCATCACAAACTACATCCGTCTTCATAGACTGTATAAAACAGAAATACCCACAAGACTTCACGATATTTGTTTCTTTCATTTTTTCAGCATCGCTCAATAGTTCATGATTGGCATCAGCATATATGCCCCGCCATGTTCTAATAGCCTTCTGCTCTATTTTTTTGCGCAGGCTTTCCGACATAACGTGACTTGCGAAACAGTACGCATTTATGCTATTTTTATAGCACCAGTAATGTCCTAAATATAAAGATATACTAAAACTATCCGTAACACCTACAGAAGCCATCTGTTGTACCATCAACCATTCGCGAAAATCGGGAGGCAAATCCCTATCACACTCATCCTCAATAGGCTCAAATGGTTTTATGGTTAACTTTTGCAAGTCTGCTTGAAACAATGAGATAAAATCTTTCACACAAAATTGAAAAACGTCCTTTTTGTGCTGTTGTTTCATTTCCCAAAATTTACCAATAATAGAATACAACACATCATCAGCCAATATCGGAAGATTATATTTACTATTGAAGCGGTCGAACATCACACCTATGGGGTTATCCATTCGCACGACCTCAATTTTCGCAATGAGTTTCATGATATTTTTTTTCTGCTTAAGCAACACTTTGGCATAAGCTTTACAAGTATCTAATTTCTTAAGTCTATTCAAACAATCGACAACATCTCCATAATCAGCCTCCCCATGCCTTACCCTATCTATCACCGTCAAGAATTCATGAGCAGGGGTCATGTTAACAACCAATATGCATCTAATATCACGAGTCGGCTTATTTTCCTGCTCTCGTATAGTCAAATAATGTTGCCAATTACTAATCGTTTTCCAAATATTCTCATCTGAATTGGTCATTCTCTTTCCTTCCAGAAAAGAATGCTTCACCTGAAACAAATCAACACCTCCAGATGCATACTCTATGACAACATCATCCTCATCTTCATACTTAACGATGTCATCTAAATCACAATCAAAAAGATACTTGATAAAGAGTGCAAATTGATAGTCAAAGCCATTTTGTTGCCAAAAGGCACTATGATTTTTAATAAACTCTTCTGATGTCATAAATCACCTTTCTTTTCCACCTTTGTAACTATCTGCTAAATTCCGTATTGCATATCTCAAAATAAAGCCATAACTTTGCACGGCAGCACCATTTATGCTCAAGTCGAGACAAAAATACGAGGTTTAGCCCTCTATCGACTCATGCCAATGGAGGTTATTCCTTGTTTTTCTAAATCTTAAATTCATTTTCATTATTCCTCTTCTTCCCAAAACTCCCGAAAAAGAATATTAGCAGAAGGTCATCCCCTTAAAGTTCGCTTCGCCCTGTCTAGTTCAGCCCTCAATGCTTGAATTTCATCATCTCTCAGTTCCAAATGCTCTCCTGCATAATATCGCTTACGCAAGGCATGTAAAACAACAAGAGATTTTCTGAGATGCCTCATACAAGCAATCTTACTTTGGAAAGGAAGGAGTAGCTCTATGCCTTCAACCGTTGCCGTCAACCAAAACGAAAAAGGAATTTCTTTTTTCATTTCCTTCGATTCTGGGATGGCAGCACAAGCAATGGAGTTCGTCAACAAATCATAAAGCAAATTCTCCGCTATGACCTCACGCTCTGCAACTGCCTGGAACTTTGACTTTCGAGAGAACGAAGACACATACATGAAAGCACATACCAGCCCCATCTCTTCTTGATGCTCATTCCATTTTCTTTCCCTATCTTTATCTGCCTTGTTCAGATTCATTTTCTGAACCTTCATATCATCAATTGCTGCTCGCATTGCACTCTCGCTAAGAGCAAGACTATTCTTTGTCTTCTCATTGTCTTCAGACAGCAATTTCATATATTCGCTATCATTTTTATGGTTGAGGTAAGCCAACAAGATAGGTGCAACACCACAAATCACCCCCAACAAGAATATCCACCATTCGATGTTTCCATTAAATTTGTTGATAATATTGTTAGTTTCCTGACGCATGTCATTTTGTCGGATTTCAGTCTGTTGCTCCAACACCTCTATCAGATTGTTCATGCCACGCAAAGCTATCTCCATGGAGTCCAATTTCCATTTCAAGGAATCGTCCTTTGTTTGCAAGAAACCTTTCTTGCTCATAGACAAATGAGCAACGTTTTGCCTATTCATCTGGACAAGTTCATGATTGATTCGATAGACAGAAGTTGTGTCACACGCCGACGTTCCATAACAATTCTTGCAGATTGAGCCGAAAAGTAGCAAGATAGCCAGTACCAACAAGATTGAGATGAAGCCGAAGTTCCTGACACATGTCTGATTCCAACAGTCCATATTTTTATCCATATCATCAGCAATTTATTCGTGAATATAAAGAATAAGCATTGTCTTTCGTCTTTTCATGCTCATCAATGTAATTAGGATTCATCAAGACACCCGTAATATACCTAACTGGAGGCTCTTTCATGTCATCAGCCATCAGATTATCCAAAATATCAGCCATACTGTTCAATACAACCTCATCGTGTGTAAACATGATGATTTGTAATTCGCTCATATTCTTTTCTTCTATTTCCTTAAACACTCGGAACACAATTTCAAAAAACTTACTGATATTTACTGTATTGTCGAAATCGCTCGCAGTAAACACATCATCGAAAACCAACGGTGCATTGATTCCCTTCATCTTCATAGTCATAAATGCCATGACCACCTTGATAGAAATACAATAGAGTTTATATCTAAAACTATTATAGAATCTCTCTGGCGTAGAAGCCTCGTCCTTGCCAAATATTTTTTCATTTCTTACAATCGCTTTCAAACGTCCGCCATTAGCTTCGTCTTCAATAATGTCAATGGTTTCCTTTTGATCAGAACCATAGTCCTTCATGGTAAACTCATTGAGCAACTTTACTATCAGTTCCTTGCACGTTCTTTTCAAGTCCTTCTTGTCCTCTTCATAAAGCGCATAGATGGCATCATGGATTTTTTTCACATTCTCCACCCTCTCTGGTTGAAGATAGATACTCTCAGCATTTTTACGGATAAGTTCTTGCCTGTCCATTTCTTGCTTCAACTTTCCAATTTCCAGAATAGCCTTCAATGCCACTTCCCTACGACTGGCAGGATTTCCACCAGAGAAAGTCTTATAAAGAAACGAAGCATTTCTTACAACTTCCGCAGCAAAAGTTTCAATAGGTTCAACCTTTCCATACATTTCTTCTGCATCAACCCAGTTGCCTTCATTCAGCAAATCTTCAATCTGACGGTACCTAGCTACCTGTTGTTTTTTGGACTGGTATAAAGAAAGCGCATTCAGTTCTTTCGACAAATCCCAAGCTTCCAATACAACCTTCAATTTGTCAGCAAACTCAGTAGAATCCACTGAGGAGATTTTCTTAGCATCCACCTTAGCCAATTTCTTTGCCAATACATCCAACATTCGAATCATGGCAGTAAACCTTTCCTCCTCTTTATTATTTATCGTTTTATATCCCCCTAGATAAAACAAATCAGTCTGGACGACATCAACACCCACATTGGTAAAAACTCCATCTTCTTCCACTGTGCCCAAATGTGTGATACGATCCACGGTATCCGTCAAAACTTTCAAGATAAATTCTATGCTACCAAAGCCAAGATTTCTTGTAAAGATGGTTTCCAAATCATTACTGGCCTGAATTTCCAGTACATCAAAATCACTACAGAAGAATGGTATCAAACTCAAATTGAGTTTTAAGGGTTCCTTTATATCCGTACCGTCTCCATCGTTCAGCACAGCCTTCAACTCTATGTCCTTCAATTTCAAGTTACCATAGGGCAGAAAAGATTCCTCGTCTTGAATATTTCTCTGCTTCATTGTGCTGATGCGAGATGGGGTAAGCAAATATTCCAAAGCGGTATAAATACTTGTCTTTCCAGAGCTATTCTTGCCTACTAAGAACAAGGAGCTAAGTCGATTATCACCATCCAGGAAACTGACTTGATAAGGACATTCATTTTCTTTCCGAAACTTTCTAAAGTTGGCTATGTCAAGTTTGCGAATCCGAAAATCACTTATTTTTTGCCTATTACTCGCAAAATGAAGATTTTGGATGGAATAATTCATTTTCTCCGTCGAAGCCAAGTCGCTGATATAGACTTCAGCATCCCATCGACGATTATTCAACAAGGCATCAAAGATAACGATGGCTTCTGGAAGTTCCCTTACCTCTTTAGGAAGTCGAAAATAATATTGCTCTATCAAAACATCCATACCTGATACCCTTTCTCTAAAATTCTTTGTAATAAATACATGGATGAAATACCAGAAGAAGACATCCCTGCAACCAAATCTTGCAAAAACTTGAGTTTTGGATTTCCAACCGTCTTCACATATTGCAGCAAACGAGTCTCATTGTTCTTTCCCAAAGCCATCTTAACTACATTCATCAATACTCCCAAGCCAGACCTATCTACCTTTTCATTGAGCTTTTGAATCGGAACGATCAAATCTTCATCAGAATGATTCTTATACTCCTCATACCACTCCTTATTGTGGCAAAAAGTACCTAGGTAATCTATCCTTATCATCTTAGCCAACTTAAAGAACTCACTTGCCGTAACAGTTTTGCCTTTTACAAATCTAGTCAGCAAGGCAAAGAATTCTTGATGATAATTTACGCTGAAAGAGGACACTTGTCCAGCATACAACCTAGCATCAAAGTATGGTATAAAGAGTTGAAATTCTTCCAAGCCAACCATATCCCTGCCTAAATCCTCCAAATACCCATGGATAGCCTCCAACACACTATCAGGCAATATCGATCCAGTCATCAGTTCTTCATCCAAGAGATTCTCATTCAACTCAACCAATTGGTCGATTACCTTTATAATTTCCAATTTCTCCAACACATCGCAAACATCCATCTTCAAGTCGCCCACCTTGACGTTCATACCATATCTATTAGTACCATAAGTGCAAACTACCGTATCCTCAAAATAGGTAGCCAACTGAAATTTACGATACACCCACGATAACAAACCAGAGAAGAAAGCCAAATCCAGCCTTTCCAAGCCCGTAAGTTCCATTTCCATTCTCATTATATCGACGCTCAAACGAGCCCAATGAGAAACAAAATGGATTTCATTTTCGCCAGAACGGAACACTCTCGTCCAAACTTCCTCACCCAGCAGGTTCTCCACCTTGATATATTGCGGAACGATACTTGCACTATCAATATGGGCATCCACCCAAGCGTGCATATTCAACCTATCTTCCCTTTCTCCCAAACCAGCTTTCTCCAACAAGCGAGACAAAGAACCAAACGTATGCCCATACTTCAAACGTTCATTGTTAACGAGATAATACCTGCGGTTCATCTTGTCGAGCATGAAGTTTTGGATATACAGCAACGCCAACAAGATGCCAGACACATTGTGGAATTTGTTCAGAAACCTTTCCTGCACCTCATGATAATAAGCCCTATACATCAAGTTCTTGGGCAAATATTCCTCAGAAGAATCCATGGCATCCACTTCCGCCAGATAAACACCATTCACAAATACGTTGTCCACATCTATATTATAGGCATACCATTCATAGAGCTGAGAGGCCAAATCCTTTCCAAACAAAAGGTTAAGTTCACGTTGCCTCAATTCAACTGTCACCCTATTCAAGCCAAAAACTCCTTCTATGGAATCACTTATGATGTCCCATTTGTTCAAGAACATAGAGATCGAGTAGAAAAAATTACAAGCCATACATAGCGTTTGGTAATACGCCGTTTTTTTTTCTTGCAGCCTCAACGCATCCATCACCATAAGCCAAGGCTTGTTCAAGTAGGTGTTGGCAAACAATTCCCGATTATCCAGGTTATTTTGAGGCATCGGCTGAGTGCAAATACTAGAAATCAAGAGTTCACCTTTTCTGACATAAAATCGAAGTTTATTGCATTCATTTCCATCCTCAGAGAAATCAATACCGACCTCTTGGTATCCTTCCCCCACAAGATAAGTTGTAGGAATGGCGTTTTTCAGCAAGTCATACAATCGCTGTGCCTTCTGAGGTCCCTTTTCTGTTATTTCGATTCTAAACACCGGAAACTCCACCTCAAAAGGCAGGCATTGCTCCCAAAATCGTCTGCTCAAACAATTCACGAAGTAATGCCCCTTGTTGCGAGATACGAGTGTGGCCTTCAATTCATTGTCGAAAGCCAGGTTTGCCTCTGAAGCCCGAACGCAGCACATAGGCATAATCGTTACCCCTGGGACAATGTCTTGAATCTGCTGATAAATAGCGGTAAACGTAGAGCCGTAGTAGATGGCGTCGTCTATCAAGATGAGTTGACGGACATCACTCCAATCTATAAAAGGAATGGCAATTTCTGTAAAGACCACCACCTTGTCCCAAATAGAAGCCAGTTTATCATGCAATAGATCTAGGAGTTTTGGAGTTTTCCTAGATATGGCACAGATATAGACCTTTTTATTAGGAGATTTTTGGACTATGCCCTCCACCTCCTTTTGCAAACTCTTGCAAAAGGTATCTATGTAAATGTCGAATTGGTCGAAAAGATTCTCCATGGTTGTTTTTATCTTCTTCCCTTTACGGATTTCATAAAATTTATAATCCATGTATAAACAATAATACCAATGGACTGTTTATGCAAAAGCAGCCAATAAAACACTTGGCTCAATTTTGAGAGATAAGATAATTT
>JAIIAN010000268.1 GCA_022717655.1 Bacillota bacterium
GACTATTAAAGGAGCTCTCAATTATGAGTAATGAATTATTTTCTGTTTATCACTGCAAATCCTGCAATAAAATCGAAGTCACCCAGTATATCTCTCCGGAACAAATCAAAGAATTTGGATTTACCGCAGAAGAATTAAAACCAAGCTGTCCAGCCACCGGAAGCTATGACTTAGAAGAACTTGGACAGATGACGGACAAAGAACTGCGTCATTTTTCCTACAGCGATGTAGAGGGTGTAAAAGAATACTTAAAAAACCGCAGTCAGTCTGGTCCGAAACTGTAGTAAAAGTCATCCGGTATGCTTCTCGTATGCCGGATGTTTTATTCACAACATTTTACTAAGCGAGTCACTACCTTTCCTATCTTCTCCAATTCAATCGAAGAATAATTCATGACATAAGTATTCTGGATTTCTTCCCGATTCTCCTTATAGTACGCAGATAATGGAGACAATTTAATTCCTTGTGCTTTTGCATTCTCCATTAACTGTTCCTGTGGCTTTTTCGTTTCAATCTTCATCAGAAAATGAACTCCTGCCTCTTCTCCGGAAATAGAAACATATTGATTCAAACGGCTTTTTTTAATGGTCTCTACAATTGTATTTCGTTTATTATGATAATAATTCCGCAGCCGGTTAATGTGCTTTTCAAAATAACCTTCTTCCATAAATTTTGCCAGCGTATACTGTTCAAAATTAGAAACCGTACAAGAATAAAAAGACAGTTTTTTATAATACTGCTGAACGAGTTCTCTCGGAAGTATCATATAACTGATACGCACAGTAGACGCAAGTGTTTTTGTAAAGGTATTCATATAGATCACTTTGTCGGACACATCCATGCTTTGCAGCGTTGGAATCGGCTGACCACTTAAGCGCAATTCACTGTCATAATCATCTTCAATAATATAACGATTTTCTGATTTTGCAGCCCAGCCGAGCAATTCATACCGTCTGCTGACCGGCATCACAATTCCTGTCGGATAATGATGCGATGGCGAAATGTGTGCAATATCGACTTGATTTTCTTCCAGCTTAGAAATTTCCACGCCTTCCTCATCCATATCAATATACTTACAAAGTACTTTATAACTTTGATAAATTTTTCCAATTTTCTGATATCCCGGATTTTCCACGGCATAAATCTTTTCATTTCCCAAAAGCTGGATTAACAAACCATATAAATATTCTGTTCCGGCACCTACAATAATCTGTTCCGGTAACACCGTCATGCCACGAAACTCTTTTAAATGCTTTGCAATGGCTTCTCTTAGAAAAAACACGCCGCCACAGGGAGGATTAATCATAAGCTGCATCTGATTTTCATTTAAAACTTCCCGGATTGTTCTGGTCCAGATGGTAAACGGAAACAATTCACTCTCTGTCTGATTACTTGTAAAGTCTGCCAGATATGCATTTTCTCCTCCGGTAAGCGGTACCATTTCCTTTACAAAGGTTTTCTTTTCAATCTCAATGACCTGTTTAAAATCTGTAACATAAAATCCTTTTTTCGGAATGGAATAAATATAGCCTTCTGCAATCAGCTGTTCATAAGCATTTTCTACCGTAATGACACTGATACCCAGATTTTTTGCAAAACTTCTCTTAGACGGCAGTTTCTCCCCTGCCTTGATATTTCCCAGTAAAATATCATTTTTGATGCATTTATACAGATATTCATAAAGGGAATCTGACCCTATATTTGTAAAATTATAAGTAAGCATATTAACGATTTAAGAATCCACGAAATGTTCCTCTCTTTATGTAACTAAATAAAAGAAATGCCAGACAGCCATATTTTCAGAGCCGTCTGGCATTTCTTATTAGCATTTCTTATTAGCATTCTTCCTGTTTAAACATTGCAATAAATCCGACAATCAATAGCAAACAGGAAACCCAAATTGTATGCATACCTAATATTGGAATAAACATACTTCCAATTCCTGCACCTAACGCAAACAGAAAAATGATTCCAAAATAATGGAACGATTTATAAAGCATCTGTTCATTATGATTCTGCTGATAAGAACATAATGCCTCCATTCCACTTCTCAGATTGCCAATACACATTGTACTGGCAAATGCATAGCTGGCAACTTTTCTAAAGGATTGAACCTGCATTGCACAGGAAAAGGAAACCAGTGCATTGGCAATCAGATTTTGCTCTTCCGGCATAAATCCAACCAAAAACAACAACACAATTTCAATCAGTAAAATAATCTGTCTCCAATGAAGTCTCTGGGCATTTTGAAAAAACTGACGAATCCACGTCGCAACTGCCACTCCAAATGCAAAAAACAAAACCGGAACCAGATAACGAATCGTAAGTTCCCAGTTACGTGCAAATACATTCTGGCTAAATAATACAATATTTCCTGTCTGCGCATTTGCAAATACTTCACCTCGTGAAACATAAGTATACACATCCTGAAGGCCACCGGACATGGACAGTATAGCGGCCGTCAAAAATGATTCTGACATCTGTCTTCCTACATGATGAAAATTTAAAGTTCTCATTTTATCTCCCCGATTAATTTATTATTCTTTTACTCAAGTACAGTACCGGAATATTTTATGAATCAAAGCTGTCTGTTCCTGCCATTTTTATCATTTCTTCTCGACATGCCAGCACCAGTTTATCTATCACTTCAAGATGCTGAAGCATTTTGGATTCAAATTGATGAATTGGCAAAAGAACACCTAATTCATCAAACGATTTTTCGGATTTACTGCCTGTTTCCTGACCATAATATACTACAGCTGAAAATGCTTCTTTTTGTATTTTATGGAAAACAGACCAGATAACATCATATGCCTGTGCTTCGGTCAGATTTAATTTCTTTGTATCCGGAAGCTCATATAAGATGAAAATCCCTCTCTCTTTATTTTCCTGTTTCTCACAAATATTCATACCTGAAGTGTAATATCTGACCAGATTATATCCATCTGCAAGATATAATCTGGAATGCGGAGCTACTTTATGCATCTGATAAATTTCTCGGAATTTTTTATATTCATGTTTTGACACAACTGCTTTTTTTTCTTCTAATAACGCTCCGTCCACATCGGTAAGAAGAACCGGATTCTCCCCGCATTTTCCACGAAACCGTCTCGGTATTAAATAAGACTCCTTTAACAAATCAAACATACTGCGATTACAAAGTTCAAGCAACAGCGCACTCACATCTCCGTTTTTATATGCATTCAGCAAAACTTCCGCAAAATGATGCGGATCCGGATCCATATATCGATTGTCATCACATAAATGATCATAAAATGTCTCCATTAATCTTTCACAGGATTGTTTTGAAGAAAGAATCCTCGAAAATATATTTTCAACCTCTTCTTCTCTTGGCAATACTAATGACATAACACCATCTCCCTATATT
>JAIIAN010000269.1 GCA_022717655.1 Bacillota bacterium
AGAAGATAGATAGCGAAAAACAGTGTAAAATCAACATTTTCGAGTAGATATAAATATTGTTGCAAAATAAAAACAAATAAGAGTAAAAAGGGTATGATGCGTTTGGTGTCATATCCTTTTTTCTTTTAAGATAATATAAATGGTATTGGCTATGCTGAATAAAATAAAAAAAGAAAATATAAATTAAAGAAGTAGCAGGATAGTAAGTAAAAAGCACAAATAAGAAAAAGCTAGAAGTTGCAAAACCAAGGTATTAATTCTGCAAACTCTAGCTTTTAGTTTCGTTTATTCTTCCACTAATTGAATCCCCGAAATATCTGGTTCAATAATTAAGGAATAATTGGTATAGTACACAACGAACCCAGGTTTTGAGCCATTTGGTTTTTTGACATGTTTTTTCTGAATGTAGTCAATTTCTACTTTTGGAGCAGTTCTTCCGCTGGAATAGTATCCGGCGAGGCGTCCGGCCTCTTCAAAGGTGCGGTCTGGCAGTTCTTCGTTGTTTGATTTTACAATCACGTGAGAACCTGCCATTTTTTTGGCATGAAACCACCAGTCATTTCCTGTTGCAAATTTAAAGGTCAGCTCCTCATTTTGATAGTTATTTTTTCCAACATAAATGTGATAGCCATCACTGGAAATATAATGCAGAGGCTTCGATTTAGACTGCATTTTTTTCTTGTTATTAGAAGCATGCTTTTTGATATAACCATATTCTGTGAGTTCCTCTTTAATTTGAGAGAGGTCATTTTCCTGTCTTGCAATATCAAGTGCAGCCTGAATGGATTCTAAGTGAAGAATTTCAGATTCGGTATCAGCAATCTGTTCTTCAAGAGCCTGTGCGGTACGTTTTAATTTATTATAACGTTCAAAGTATTTTTTTGCATTTTCCTGAGGGGTCATAGTTGCATCAAGTGGGATGGTAATTTCTTCATTGGTATAATAGTTTAATGCCTGAAATGACTTACAGCCTTCTTCAAGATTGTATCCGTAAGTATTAATCAGTTCACCATATACTTTATATTTATCCATTTTTGTAGTGTCACGCATCTGTTTGCTTTGTAAATCGAATTTTTTTCGATTGCGGTCAAGTGCAGTCTGGACAATTCGGCGCAAATCAGCAGACTTTTGTCGGATACGGGTAATCTGATTTTTCTGTGCGTAATATAATTCTAGCACTTCAGAGATTGTCTGGAATTTCTTGACCGTAAATCCATCGTATTTACACAGTAAAAATGCTGCATATTCTACAGGTTCGCCTTCTTCATTGTAAACAATATTTGGAGAAAATGCTTCGTTTGTGATATCTTCCATCATACGGGCAAAAGTATGATAAAGATGTATTTTTGCTTCTTTTGAAAGCGAAGCCGTCGGTTCGCTTCCATCAATGGAACTTCTACAGCAGATTTCTTCCGCAGCAGCAGGACTGAAACCGGTAAGAGAGGTGTAAATTGCCTTTGCGACAGGCATTGGTTTTTCACAGACGGTCTGATAAAATTCTTCTTCAGAAATTGTGAGAGGATTTCGTTTTTCTTGTGTCTGTGGGATAAAATAATCACGTCCTGGCAGGACTTCACGTACAGAACTCATATTTAAAGAGACATGTTTGATACTGTCTAAAATCATGCGTTCTTCGTTTAAGAAAATAATATTGCTGTGTTTTCCCATGATTTCAACAACAAGTGTTTTGTGGCATAAATCGCCAAGTTCATTTAAATGTTCGATTTTAAATTCGATGACACGTTCAAGTCCTGGCTGGGTAACGGCTGTAATCTTTCCACTGCCAATATGTTTTCTAAGCAGCATACAAAAATTTGGCGCAGTTAAAGGGCTTGGCTTATTTTTTTCAGTAAAATAAATAAGAGGCAGGGAAGCACTGGCTGAAATCAGAAGTCGATATTGTGTCCGATTATTTTTTATAGTAAGTAAAAGCTCGTCTGCTTCTGGCTGTGCGATTTTATTAATTTTACCACCGACTATGGTGTCATTTAATTCTTTTACGATGTTTGCAATTGTAATTCCGTCAAATGCCATGATTTTAACTCCTATCTAAAGCTTATATATAAGCTGTTTTTTCTATTATAATAGAAATACAAAAACAAAGCAATGAAAAAAAGGTTTGACTGTATAATACGATTGCTTTATAATAATCTATGTATGTTTATGCCACAGGCAAATATAAAACAACAGAAAAGAGTACGACATGATTAAGAGCATGACTGGGTTCGGAAGAGCTGAGATAATTGATGAAGAAAAAAAGATTGCGGTAGAAATGAAATCCGTGAATCATCGATATCTGGATATCAATATGAGAATTCCAAAGAAACTCAGCAGTTTTGAGGGTGCGATACGCGGTGTTTTAAAGCAATATATGCAACGCGGTAAAGTAGACCTTTTTATTACTTATGAGGACTACACACAAAGCGGTGTGACAGTAAAATACAATCGTGAAATTGCACAGCAGTATCTCGAATATTCCAGACAGATTGAGGAAGAATTTCAACTGAAAAATGATATGAATGTTTCAAATATCATGCGGTTTCCGGAAGTACTTACCATGGAAGAAGAAAAGGTGGATGAAGAAGAACTGTGGATTTCTCTTAAGCAGGTTCTTGTAAATGCAATCAAACCTTTTATTGATTCAAGAATCCAAGAGGGAAACCATTTAAGTAAGGATATTTTAGAGAAGCTGGATGGAATGTACCAGAAAGTGGAGCTGGTGGAAAAACGTTCTCCTGAGATTTTAAGGGAATATCGTGAAAAACTGGAAAACAAGACAAAAGAACTGCTTGCAGATACCCAGATAGAGGAAAGCCGGATTGCGGCAGAAGTGATTTTATTTGCAGATAAGATTTGTACGGATGAAGAAACCGTAAGATTAAAAAGCCATATCAATCACATGAAAAAGGTACTCACGGAAGAAGAGGGTGCAGGAAGAAAAATGGACTTTATTGCACAGGAAATGAATCGTGAGGCAAATACCATTCTTTCAAAAGCAAACGATTTAGAGACTTCAAATCTGGCAATTGATTTAAAAACAGAGATTGAAAAAGTGCGTGAGCAGATTCAAAATATTGAATAGAGGCAAAAAAGATGTCAAAGTTAATCAACATTGGGTTTGGGAATACCGTAAATACAGATAAAATAGTAGCGGTAGTAAGTCCGGATGCGGCACCGATTAAGCGGATGGTGCAGGCAGCAAAAGAAGAAGGAATGGCAATTGATGCAACGCAGGGAAGAAAGACAAAAGCCGTGATTATCATAGAAAACCATACGTTGGTCTTGTCCTCACTTCAGCCTGAAACAATTGCAAAACGATTTGGTACATTTTTTGAAACGGAATTGAAAGGAGAACAAGATGGCTAATCGAGGAATTTTAGT
>JAIIAN010000270.1 GCA_022717655.1 Bacillota bacterium
GCATTCATTGATACAAGAAATAATTGCTGATAATAAGTATTCAAGTTTAGATGTTGTTTGTCATTTTCCAGTGAATATGCTGATTAAAAATCCTCAACTATTAAATGACAGGGAGTGCCAGTATGCAATGAATCCAGCAACACATCTGGATTTTCTGATTTACAACAGAATCAGTAAAAAACCGGTTTTAGCGATTGAAGTTGATGGATATGAATTTCATAAAAAGGATACTGTGCAGGCTTCAAGAGATTTATTAAAGGACCGCATAATGAACTTGTATGAAATTCCATTATTAAGATTTAAGACTAATGGTAGCGGCGAAAGAGAAAAGATTGTGGGAATGTTAGATAAGCTGGTTGGATAGGAAATATTTGGAAGAAGATCAAAAGTTATGATAATGATGATTTCGGCTAGGATAACATTTATGATTTTGCAGTATAGATAAAAATTATATTTTAGATAATAAGGAGGGCCATTCTGATATCACTTCAAAGTGGCTCTCCTTTTATATTTCTGCAATAAACAGTATACAACAGTTGACAACATACATCAACTGTTATATACTGTTTATCGCAAAGGAGAAAAGAAAATATGCATATTATATTAAATCATTCTTCCATGGTTCCGATTTATGAACAGCTTATGGAACAGATAAAGTCAGAGATTATCCAGTCTGTGTTAAAAGAGGGAGAGGCGCTTCCGTCTGTGAGGACGCTTGCAGGGGAGCTTCGCATCAGCGCACTGACCGTAAAGAAAGCCTATGACAAGTTAGAAGAGGAAGGCTTTGTTACGACTGTTCACGGAAAGGGAACATATGTGACCGCTTCGGATAAACAGCTTGCGTCGGAGGCGAGAAGATTTGCTGTGGAAGAGGACTTTGACAAAGCCATTGACCGGGCAGTGGCAATTGGCATGAATAAAGAAGAAATCTTAGAGGTTGTAAAGCTTATACTTGATGAGAAATAGAAAGGCGAATTATGATAACAATGCAGAATGTCCGAAAGAAATATAAGGACTTTGAACTGGAACTATCTTTGGAAATACCGGAGGGGAGAATTACGGGGTTTGTAGGGAAAAACGGGGCAGGAAAAAGTACAGCAATTAAACTGATACTTGGACTTGTAAAGCCGGACGCAGGAAAGCTATGTGTGCTTGGAAACGAAGGCGGGGAGCTTCCGGTTGCGGTAAAGCAGAAAATCGGAGTATCTTTGACGGAGTCGGGCTTTAGTTCACAGTTTACGGTGGAAGATGTCTGGCATATCCTTGCTAAAATGTATCCTGATTTCCAGAAGGATTTTTTTGACCAAAAATGTGAGATATTAAAGCTTCCTCGGAAGAAGAAATTAAAAGAATTTTCCACCGGTATGAAAGCAAAACTGAGGGTGTTGACGGCAATCAGTCATAAAGCCGATTTGTTGATTTTAGATGAGCCGACAGCAGGACTTGATGTGGAAGCACGAAATGAAATACTTGATTTGCTGCGTGAATATATAGCGCAGGATGAGAAGCGCACAATATTGATTACATCGCACATTTCCACAGATTTGGAGTCACTTTGTGACGACATTTATCTCATTCATGACGGAAAAATCATTTTGCATGAGGATACAGATGTTATTTTAGAGCAGTATGGCATTTTGAAGGTGAATGAGGAGCAATATAGGACATTAGACAAGACAGCAGTCATAAAAGCGCAGAAAGAAACCTATGGTTACGCCTGCTTTACTAATGACAGAAGATTTTATCAGGAAAATTATCCGCAGATTGTGGTGGAGCATGGTGGAATTGATGAATTAATTCTTATGATGACGGGAGGGTACAGATAATGGCAGGTTTAATAGAAAAAGATATCCGGTTAATGTGGTGTAATAAACAGGCATTAATTTTCTTTCTTATCATTGGAGTGGTGATAGGATTACAGAATGAAGCGGTTATCTTGGGGTGGTTGCCGTTTGCAATCAGTATTCTTCTGATAAATACAGTTACCTATGACGAGCTTGATAAAGGATATGGATTTTTGATGACTTTGCCAATTGATGCAGAAACGTATGTGAGGGAAAAGTATATTTTCTGTCTTACAGGAGGAACGGTTTCATGGCTTGTGGCAGCGGGACTTTACATGATCCTAGAAATGAAACAGCAGATGCCGGTAGACATGGCTTCCCAGATTCCTGTGGTATTGGTGTTTCTGCCGGTTACGGCATTGTTGATTGCATTGCTGATTCCGCTGCAGCTAGTATCCGGAGTAGAAAAGAGCAGAGTAGTCATTTCGGGGGCATGTGGTGTAATGGGAGCGTCTGTCATTGCATTTGCGAAGCTGGTAAAGACAAATGTATTAAGTGCCTTTTCATTTTTAAACCAGATGAATGGCTGGATACTTGCAGGAATTGCAGTGGTAGTGATAGTACTTCTCATACTGCTCTCTTATGCAATTAGTGTCCGGATTATGGAAAAGAAAGAATTTTAGAAAAAATATTTAAGCGGGACATTCATAAAAGAGTGTCCCGCTTATTAACATATTAGAAATTATCTCCATTCCAACCCCAGTTAGAAACAGCCTGATATTTTACATAGACATGATCTGGTGCGATGCCAAGAACATCTTTAAAAATGTCACATATCTGACCAGTGAGTTTAGAAAAGGCAGATGGATTTTCACTGCCATAAACGCTGACCTCGACCATAGCCATAGGCTCGGCATTGCTTCCTCTGAAGTAGAGCTTGTAGTCAGGTTCAAAGCCGACCATGAGCCAGCTTTCTGACTTGCCGGGAATTGTCTGGATAGCCTGACCTAAACGTGTTTTGATTTCAGATTCCTGTGCTTCTGTAAGAGAAGTGCTTATCTTAGAATTGATAAATGGCATATGTTACCTCATTTCTGCGCCGCAGGCGCGTGTATTCATGTGATGATTATAGCACTTTACATATGTCAAAGAAATATATTAATTGTCAGTACCTTCTTTGATGCCGTGGCGCTCTGCATATCCAGTCAGTATAAGTGTGAGCGCACCGTCGCCTGTTACATTGCAGGCTGTTCCAAAGCTGTCCTGAAGTGCAAATATTGTAAGCATAAGGGCAGTTCCAGTGTCGTTAAATCCAAGCACACCGGTAATAAGTCCGAGCGAAGCCATAACCGTTCCGCCAGGTACACCAGGCGCGCCGATTGCAAATATTCCGAGAAGCACGCAAAACAGAATCATAGTTCCGGCTGATGGAATAGTGCCATACAAAATCTTTGATACAGTCATGCAGAAAAATACCTCTGTCAGCACTGAGCCGCATAAATGTATATTTGCAAACAAAGGAATTCCAAAAGAGACCATGTCCTTTCTCAAAACCTTTGATTTGCCGGCACACTGGAGTGCAACTGCG
>JAIIAN010000271.1 GCA_022717655.1 Bacillota bacterium
GCTTCTAATAGATCGGTAAGTAATTTTATATCCATCGCAAGAAGTTCTCCATTCCTTCTTCTTTATTCTTTTTCTTTTTTTATTTTGTTTCTTTTTTCTGTTTTAAATAAGCAGCTCTGCCTTCTTCATAAAGATTATTCCCCTCGCTGTCAATGATTACAACAAGCGGCATATCCTCCACATATAATTTTCGGAGTGCCTCAGCTCCCAAATCCTCATATGCAATTAATTCTGCTTTTTTAATACATTTTGCAAGAAGTGCACCTGCACCTCCGATTGCCCCAAAATAAACGCCATGATATTTTTTCATTGCCTCAACTACTTCTGGAAGACGTGCACCTTTTCCAATCATTCCTCTTGCCCCAACAGACATCATAGTTGGTGCGTAGGCATCCATTCGACCACTGGTGGTTGGTCCTGCTGAACCAATTACCTGTCCCGGTTTCGCCGGTGTCGGTCCTACATAATAAATTGTCGCATCTTTCGGGTCAAATGGAATTTTCTCTCCTTTTGCCAGCGCCTCACACATTCTCTTATGTCCTGCGTCTCTTGATGTATAAATTGTTCCTGTCACAAGCACACGGTCTCCGCTGTGAAGTGTTTTAGCCAGTTCCTCTGTAAGAGGCAGTGTAATTTTTCTTTCCATCTTAAATTACCTCCGTTTTATGACGCGTTACATGACAGTTAATATTAATCGCACACGGCATACCTGCAATATGAGTCGGCATTGTCTCAATGTTCAAGCCAATTGCTGTTGTCTTTCCACCAAATCCCTGCGGTCCAATCCCCAGTTCATTGATTTTTTCAAGCATCTCATCTTCAAGTTCTGCATAAAACGGGTCTGGATTAGAAGAATCCAATGGGCGCATTAATGCTTTTTTCGCTAATAAAGCTGCTTTGTCGAAAGTTCCTCCAATTCCAACTCCAACAACCATAGGCGGACATGGATTTGGACCGGCTGTCTCTACTGTCTCAATAATAAAGTCCTTAATTCCCTGGAGTCCGTGAGACGGTTTGAACATGCGGATAGCACTCATATTTTCACTTCCAAATCCCTTTGGCCCTACTGTAATTTTAATCTGTTCTCCCGGAACAATTTCTGTATAAATCATAGCAGGAGTATTGTCTCCTGTATTTCCACGCCGAACAGGGTCTTTAACCACAGACTTCCTCAAATAACCTTTGTCATACCCTCGGCGAACCCCCTCATTTATTGCATCACTCAAGTCTCCGCCTACTATATGTACATCCTGACCAATCTCTAAAAAAACACATGCCATACCGGTATCCTGACAAATTGGTACACATTCATTATCTGCAATTTCGAAATTTTCAATAATATTATCCAAAACACCTTTTGCAATCTCTCCATCTTCACAGGCACGACAATTTTTAATTGCACACTTTACGTCATCCGGAAGATGTTCATTTGCCTCAATACAAAGTTTTTCGATTACATCGGTAATCTGGCTTACATTGATTTCTCGCATTTTACCACTCCTACTCTGTTTTCTTCTTATCTCTCATGACGTGCATAATGTGGAAGCAGTAATGGTGATACATCATCGGATGTCACGCCTGCTGATTTTAATTCTTCTGCATACTGTTTTACATGGTTTAAAGTCATCGTTCCAAGCTCTACGGTTTTTGCTTTTTTTGCAGCTGCTTTTCCTGCATTTCTTCCAAATACAATAATATCAAGCAGAGAGTTTCCCATCAGACGATTTCTTCCATGGATTCCTCCAACTGCTTCTCCTGCAACTAAGAGATTATCAATTACCTTTGTAAATCCATCTCCGCCAATTTCCAGTCCCCCATTTTGATAATGCAGAGTCGGATAAACTAAAATCGGTAATTTTCTCATATCAATGCCATAATTTAAATACATACGAAGCATAGCCGGAATTCGTTTTTCAATTGTTCCCTCTCCTCCAAGTTTTTCAATCATTGGAGTATCGAGCCATACCCCGCTTCCAAGAGGAGTATCCACACCTTTTTTACGCTCGGTACATTCACGGATAATAGAAGCCGCAGATACATCACGAGTCTCCAGTGGATGCATAAACGCCTCTCCATCTACATTGACAAGCATTGCACCAAGAGAACGTACTTTTTCGGTTACCAGTGCTCCATAAATCTGAGCCGGATAGGCAACCCCTGTCGGATGATACTGAATGGTATCCTGATAAAGAAGTGGTGCTCCTGCACGATATCCTAAAATCAGGCCATCGGCAGTTGCTCCATAATGGTTTGAAGTTGGGAAATTCTGATAATGCAGACGTCCTGCTCCTCCAGTTGCAATAATCACGGTTTTTGCTTTTGCAACCAGATAATCATCGGTTTCCATATTTAAGAGAACCGCTCCTGCAATCTGTCCTTTTTCATCTTTTATTAGTTCAACTGCTGAAGTAAATTCAACAACCGGAATCTGGCGGTTTAATACTTCATCTCGAAGCGTCCTCATGATTTCTGCTCCGGAATAATCCTTGCAGGCATGCATTCTTTTTCTGGAAGTTCCGCCGCCATGAGTGGTTACCATATTCCCTTCAGCGTCTTTGTCAAACATGACACCTAAATCATTGAGCCAGTGAATCGCATCCGGTGCTTCCATCACAAGACGTCTTAACAGTTCCGGTCTTGCAGCAAAATGTCCGCCTCCAAATGCATCCAAATAGTGCTGTACCGGCGAATCATTTTCTTTATCTGCCGCCTGAATTCCACCTTCTGCCATCATCGTATTTGCATCCCCGATACGCAGTTTGGTCACAATCATAACATTTGCACCGGCTTCATGCGCCTCAATTGCTGCGGAAGCACCAGCACCGCCTCCACCAATGACAAGGACATCCACATCATAATCTACTTTATTTAAGTCTACTTTATCAGTTAAGAGACGGCTGTTTGAATGTAATAAGTGTACTAACTCTTTATTTGCTTTCTGACCTTTATTTGGTCCAATTTTAATTTCTTCAAATGCTTCTTCTCGATAATCCGGATGAAAAGCTTTTAAAAGGGCATCTTTTTCCTCTGCGCTCATACGTCTAGGTTCCATCCCCATACGTGCTTCTCTGGTTGCCTCCACCTTTTTCACGGATTCCATCATTTCTGGTGTAAACATGGCTTTTCCTCCTATTTCTCGATTTCTCTGTTATTATAAAGTTCCTGCATCTCGGTGATTGGTTTTTGCATAATCTGTTCAATCAACTCATCATAAGCACCTTCATGAATTTCTTCTACACGTTTCTCTAAGTGCTTGCTCTCCGGTGCAATATACTTTCCGGTTAAACGTCTTGCTAAAACCCCAACCATTGGATGAGAAATACCAGCCGGACATCTTACTGTACAACATCCACATCCGACACAGTCAAAGGA
>JAIIAN010000038.1 GCA_022717655.1 Bacillota bacterium
AAATTGTTAATTTTTTATAAATTTTTTCACGAGAACAACAATTTTAACAAATTGGGACTCACATAGCTTTCTAAAAAGATTCCAAGTAAAAATACAAGTGCTGTGCTGGTTATAAAAAACATGTATGTCTGATAGTCCTCTTTTCTGCGATAACTCCCCTTCCAGAATTTAAGACTCATCTCACTGCACAAAAAAAACAGTCCCAAAACAGAGGGAAGATAAAAAAAGATTTGAGGGATTCCACATCCCGCACAGAAAAAAATCCCAACGACCCCATATTCTATCAAAAATAAAGTAACCAGACAGCCTGCAAGCAGTCCAAGCCACAGACAGCCTGCAAATACCATTATAATTCCCGCCGGTGTCATTCCTCCTATAAAATAAAACAGAAACCATTTTCCTCTCAGCTTCAACAAATGACCAAACACCTGAGCATTTAAAACAGTTTCCGTATTCTGATTTTCCAGATAGATACCAAGCAAGACCGTATTTTCCTGTGTAAGCTTTTCCAATAAACTGACATAAAAAATTCCAATCATAAATCCTACAAGATATAGAATCAAAAAAATTGAAAGCCTTTTTTTCATTTTTTCCCCCTATACAATGTATGCCTTATTTATTATGCTTAACACAAAAGAATTTTGGGGCAGAGCGTTTCGTTTCTTTCATAAGACGAAGTTTCTATAAAACAAAAAACAGAGCCAAAGAAGTTCTATTTTCTTTGACTCTGCATTGTTTTCTTATTTTGCGTAATCAACTACGCGGCTTTCACGAATTACACTTACTTTAATCTGTCCTGGATATTCCAGTTCAGCTTCGATTTGTTTGGAAATGTCTCGTGCTAATAATACCATATCCGTATCACTTACGTGTTCCGGAAGTACCATTACACGGATTTCTCTACCTGCCTGAATAGCAAAAGATTTTTCTACTCCCTTGAAGGAGTTTGTTATGTCTTCTAATTGTTTTAACCTGTTGGTATATGTTTCTACAGTTTCTCTTCTTGCACCTGGTCTTGCAGCTGAAATTGCATCTGCCGCCTGTACAAGACAAGCCACCAGAGAAGTCGGTTCTACGTCACCGTGGTGGGACTCAACCGCATTAATTACAATCTGGGACTCTTTATATTTTCTACATAAGTCAGCACCGATCTGAATGTGGGAACCTTCCACTTCATGGTCGATGGATTTTCCGATGTCATGTAATAAACCAGCACGTTTTGCCATCCGGATATCGGTTCCGACTTCTCCGGCTAATAATCCGGCAATCTGTGCCACTTCAATTGAATGCTTTAAGGCATTCTGTCCGTAGCTGGAACGGAATTTCATACGTCCTAACAAACGGATTAATTCCGGATGAATACCATGCACTCCAACTTCAAGTGCAGCGGCTTCTCCTTCCTCTCTCATCATGGTTTCAACTTCTTTTTGTGCCTTTTCCACCATCTCTTCAATTCTCGCCGGATGGATTCTTCCATCCACAATCAGCCTTTCCAATGCAATACGTGCCACCTCACGTCTGATTGGGTCAAATCCGGACAGGACTACCGCTTCCGGTGTATCATCGATAATCAAATCTACACCTGTTAAGGTTTCGAGTGTTCTGATGTTACGTCCCTCTCTACCGATAATACGTCCTTTCATTTCATCACTAGGAAGCTGCACGACTGAAATTGTAGCTTCCGCTACATGATCTGCTGCACATTTCTGAATCGCAGTTACCACATATTCTTTTGCCTTTTTACCGGCTTCTTCTTTTGCCTTGCTCTCTAATTCTTTATAAAGCTTGGCAGTGTCAGTTTTTACTTCGTCTTCAACAGTTTTTAAAAGATAATCTTTTGCTTGTTCGGAGGTAAGACCGGAGATTCTCTCCAGTTCCTGTACTCTCTGGTCATGTAATTCGTCGATTTTCTTTTCTTTCTTCTTTAACTCTGCTTCTTTTTCTGAATAATCTGCTTCTCGCTTTTCGATGGCATCTGCTTTTTTATCCAAAGCTTCTTCTCTGGAGACTACACGCTTCTCATATTTCTGAAGTTCCGCACGTCTCTCTTTTGTCTCTTTTTCCAATTCATTCTTGGTGCGAAGATTTTCTTCTTTCGCTTCCAAAAGAGCTTCACGCTTTTTCGTTTCCGCAGTTTTCAGTGCTTCATCTATAATGCTTCTTGCTTTTACTTCAGCAGTTCCAATTGTCTCTGCATCTTTTTCTGTCTTTTTCTTTACAGAAAGATTTGCGGTAACCGGCACGGAAACAGCTAAGGTAACTATAACAGCAATAATCGCAGTTATCACAATGATTCCCACAGGAGCACCTCCTTATATTTAATTTTCATTGTACAAATACAACAGTATAATTTTATACTGTTTTTAATAAAAAGTCAACCAAAAAGCATTTTAAAAATTACTTCTCTCTGTATAATTTGTCGAACTTTTTTACTCAAATTCTGTATTATTCTGCCATTCTTCCTCACGCATGACTGCCAGAATATCGGATGAAGAAAATCCTTTTCTCATCAAAAATCCATAGAGCCTCTGCTTTTCTTTTTCATCCATTGCCGTGTTCGATTTTCGCTTCTTTAAGATAAGCTGACGGATGGTTTCTCTTGTCTCTCCAAAATCTGTGGCTTCTAATACCTCTTCAATGATTTCTCTGGAAATTCCCTTCTGGGCAAGTTCCATTTTTAGTCTCGCTTTTCCTTTTCCCTGCTTTTTCCATTCGATATAATGCTCGGCATACCGCCTGTCATCTAAGTATCCATAAGATGCCACATAAGCAATTGCAGATTCTACTGCCTTTTTGGGATATTCACTTTCTTCTAATTTTCTTCTAAGCTGTGCTTCTGTCTTATCCGCACATTCCAAAATATGCATGGCACGCATTGTTGCCCGTTTGGTCAGCACCTTATCGACCAATTCTTCATAAACTTCAGGAGGAAGCACTGCTCCCTCCTCTAAGTGATAACGGGAAAGTTCGCTTTTATAAACTGCAAAAGCAGATTCCCCATCTAAAAATACTCGATACTTCTGCTTTGTCAAAGCCTGTATTTTCGTTATCTCCATTATTCACCTTTTTTACTCTCGGCTTTTGCAGACTCTGTTTTCTTTTGTTCAGTCGGAAGTCCGTAATGTTCGCGTACCTGTACTTCCACTTCTTCAAGAACCTCCGGATTATCTCTCAGATACTGTTTGGCATTTTCACGTCCCTGACCAATCTTTGCATCCTTATAGGCATACCATGCACCACTTTTTACAATAATTCCAAGTCCGGCAGCCAAATCAAGCACGTCACCCTCTTTTGAAATTCCTTTTCCAAACATAATATCAAACTCTGCCTCTTTAAACGGCGGTGCAACTTTATTTTTTACGACTTTAATTCTTGTTCTGTTACCGATAATTTCTCCTGCCTGTTTTAAAGACTCAATTCTTCTGACATCCATACGCACAGAAGAATAGAATTTTAAGGCACGTCCACCGGTTGTTGTTTCCGGATTTCCAAACATCACTCCGATTTTTTCACGCAGCTGGTTAATAAAGATAACCACGCAGTTTGATTTACTGATTACTGCTGTCAGTTTTCTAAGTGCCTGAGACATCAGTCTTGCCTGAAGTCCAACATGGGAATCTCCCATATCGCCCTCAATTTCTGCCTTTGGAACAAGTGCTGCAACAGAGTCTACAATTACAATATCCACTGCTCCGGAACGCACCATGGTTTCTGTAATTTCCATCGCCTGTTCTCCGTTATCCGGCTGTGAAATATAAAGATTTTCAATATCCACTCCGATATTTTTTGCATAGACTGGGTCTAAGGCATGTTCTGCGTCGATAAAGCCTGCAATTCCGCCTCTTTTCTGTACTTCTGCAACCATGTGGAGGGCTACGGTTGTCTTACCACTTGACTCCGGTCCGTAAATCTCAATAATTCTTCCTTTCGGAACTCCGCCAAGACCTAATGCAATATCAAGACTTAAAGAACCGGTTGGAACAGCTTCTACATTCATATTTACGCTGGAATCACCTAATTTCATAACAGAACCTTTTCCAAACTGTTTCTCAATCTGTCCAAGCGCTGCATCAAGTGCTTTTAATTTATCTTCTTTAACCATCTTTTTACTCCTTTATTTTATCTTTTTATATGCAACGAACTTATGTTCGTATCTACAGTTGATATAATAGTATACTTTCTCTTAATTGTCAATGAGTTTTCTTTTTCTGCTTATAGATTATTTTGGAATTATTTTCAGCGAACGCTAAGGATAAAAAATTTAAGAATCTTAAGATTTATCTTTGATTTGTTTCTTTTTATTATCCTCGATTTTTTACAAAAAGTCAAGAAAAGTTGGTTTTTTAATCATTTTTTTGTCATTTTTTACGTTTTAGGCAAATAAATTTGATGTCTTTTAGACGAATTAACCGTATAATGTACCTATAAATATTATTTTTTTATATCTTGTGTGATTTTTTTATTATTTACAGAAAATTATGTCACACAAATAGGAAAGGAGACTTATGGAAACCATGATTTATCTCGCACCAATCGTTGGTGTCCTTGCCCTGCTTTTTGCTTTTACACTCTCAAACAACATCAAAAAGCAGGATGCAGGAAATCAGAGAATGCAGGAAATCGCTTCTTACATTCATGAAGGCGCACAGGCCTTTTTGATGGCAGAGTACCGTATTCTCATTATCTTCGTTGCACTTTTATTCTTTATTTTAGGCTTTGCTTTAAAAAGCTGGAGTACTGCCTGTGCCTTTCTTTTAGGTGCACTGTTCTCTTCTGCTGCCGGTTATTTTGGCATGCAGGTTGCCACAAAAGCAAATGTCCGCACTGCCGGAGCCGCAAAAGAATCCGGTATGCCAAAAGCATTATCCATCGCATTTTCCGGTGGTTCTGTTATGGGAATGTGCGTGACCGGACTTGGTCTGATTGGTGTCAGCATTGTTTACTTAATTACAAAAGATACCGGTGTCATTTCCGGATTTGGACTTGGTGCTTCTTCCATCGCTTTATTTGCCCGTGTAGGTGGAGGAATTTACACCAAAGCTGCCGATGTTGGAGCTGACCTTGTTGGTAAAGTAGAAGCCGGTATTCCGGAAGATGACCCTCGTAACCCTGCTGTTATCGCTGACAATGTTGGTGATAATGTCGGTGACGTTGCCGGTATGGGCGCTGACCTTTTTGAATCTTATGTCGGCTCTCTTGTATCTGCAATTACCCTTGGTGTTATCTACTTTAAAGAGCCAGGCGCAGTGTTCCCGCTTGCCCTTGCTGCATTTGGAATCCTTGCCTCTATCGCCGGTACTTTCTTTGTAAAAGCCAGCAAAAATGCAGACCCTGGAAAAGCATTAAAAGCCGGAACTTATGGTTCTAGTGCCGTTGTATTAGTACTTTCTCTTGTATTAAGCAAAGTATTCTTTGGTGATATGAAAGCAGCACTCGCTATCATCAGTGGTCTGATTGTCGGACTGTTAATCGGTATTATGACAGAGTATTATACTTCCGGCGATTATAAACCGGTCCAGAGAATCGCAGCCCAGTCAGAAACCGGTTCCGCTACCACAATCATCAGTGGTCTTTCTGTTGGTATGCGCTCCACTATGCTGCCACTGTTTTTTATCGCAATTGGTATTTTATGTTCCTATCATTTCTGTGGATTGTACGGAATTGCTCTTTCCGCAGTCGGTATGCTTTCCACAGCCGGAATCACAATTGCAATTGACGCTTATGGTCCAATCGCTGATAATGCCGGTGGTATCGCAGAAATGTCCGGATTAGAAGATTCTGTTCGTAATATTACAGACAAACTTGACTCTGTCGGAAATACAACCGCAGCTATGGGAAAAGGATTCGCTATCGGTTCTGCTGCCCTGACTGCCCTTGCCTTATTCGTTTCTTATTCAGAGGCTGTCGGACTGGAATCCATTGATATCTTAAATCCACAGGTTATCATCGGACTCTTCCTTGGAGGTATGCTTCCATTTTTATTCTCTGCTATGACTATGGATTCTGTTTCCAAAGCAGCAAACAAAATGATTGAAGAAGTTCGTCGTCAGTTTAAAACCATTCCTGGTATCATGGAAGGAAAAGGCAAACCGGATTATTCTTCCTGCGTGGAAATTTCTACTCAGGCTGCCTTAAAAGAAATGATGCTTCCAGGTCTGATGGCAGTTGCTGCTCCTCTTTTATGTGGAATCATTCTTGGTTCTTCTGCACTTGGCGGACTGCTTGCCGGTGCTCTTGTAACCGGTGTTTTAATGGCAATCTTCATGGCAAACTCCGGTGGTGCATGGGATAATGCAAAAAAATACATCGAAGATGGACACCATGGCGGAAAAGGAAGTCCGGCTCATAAAGCAGCTGTTGTCGGTGATACGGTCGGTGACCCGTTTAAGGATACTTCAGGACCATCTATCAACATCCTGATTAAACTTATGACAATTGTTGCTGTTGTATTTACTCCATTATTCTTATAATCTGATGTAAATTTATATTAAAAAAGGATATCCCAAGGTGACAAGGGATATCCTTTTTTCTATTCATTGATTTGTTTATTAACCGATTAACCAGTTATACATTTCTTCATACTGTTTTGCAGAATTTCCCCAGGAGAAATCTTTTGCCATTGCACGGTCGACCAGTTTGTTCCATTCGCGTTTTCTGTCATAGTAAACAGCTTCTGCATAACGAACGGTCGCCAGCATTTCATGTGCATTATAATTTGTGAAGCTGAATCCGGTTCCGGTACTTTCATATTCGTTGTATGGTTCTACGGTATCTTTTAATCCACCTGTTTCTCTTACAATCGGAATCGTTCCATATCTAAGGCTCATTAACTGACTTAAACCACATGGCTCAAACAGAGACGGCATTAAGAATGCATCACAGGAAGCATAGATTTTATGGGACATTGCATTATCATAGAAAATATTTGCAGATACTTTACCCTGATACTTCCATGCAAAATGACGGAACATATTTTCATACTGTTCTTCCCCTGTACCAAGTACCACTAACTGAATATTATCCTGACATAACTCATCCATTACATAGGCAATCAAGTCGAAACCTTTCTGGTCAGTCAGACGAGATACAATACCAATCATCATGGCTTTCGGGTCTTCATTTAAGCCAAGCTCTCTTTGCAGTTCTATTTTATTTTTTACTTTTTCCTTACGGAATGTTTTTGCATTATAATTTTTTGCAATCAACTGGTCTGTTTCCGGATTCCATTCACCATAATCAATTCCGTTTACGATTCCACGCAGGTCATTTGCACGCGCTCTCATCAGACCATCCAGTTTTTCACCATAAAATTCTGTCTTAATCTCTTCGGCATAAGTATTACTTACGGTTGTGATTGCATCGGCATAAACCAGACCGCCTTTTAAAAGGTTTCCATCTTTATAAGATTCCAGTTTATCCGGAGTAAAGTAATATGCCGGAAGTCCGGTTAAATCACGGATTGTCTTAATGTCCCAGGTTCCCTGGAATTTTAAGTTATGTATAGTCATGACAGTTTTGATTCCCTGATAGAATGGACCATCCTGGAAACGGTCTTTTAAGAATACAGGCACTAATCCGGTCTGCCAATCATGACAATGAATCAAGTCCGGTCTGAAGTCAATCACCGGAAGAATGGATAAGGCTGCTTTTGAGAAATAGGAGAATTTTTCAATATCAAATCGAATATCTCCGTAAGGCTGATAGCCTGAGAAATAATATTCATTATCGATAAAGTAATACTGGATTCCCTCATATACCATCTGCATGATTCCAACATACTCTCTGCGGTAACCAATATCCATATAAAAATGTGTTACATACTGAAGCTGGTTCTTATATTCTTCTTTCATGCACATGTATTTTGGAATAATCACCCGCACATCATATTCGTTCTTGTCAAAACACTTTGGCAATGCCCCTACAACATCTGCCAGTCCTCCTGTTTTTATAAAAGGCACTGCTTCTGATGCCACAAATAAAATCTTTTTCACCAAAAATTTCCTCCTTGCTTCGATGTCTATTTAAGATGATTATACTCCATTTTACCCATCATTGAAAGTTATTTTTTATATTCCAACCGGATTTTATCTGCAATTAACGCAATAAATTCGGAATTTGTCGGTTTTCCCTTCCCTGTACTGACTGTATAGCCAAACAATTCATCGATGGTGTCCATTTTTCCTCTGCTCCATGCAACCTCAATCGCATGACGAATCGCTCTTTCTACACGACTTGGAGTGGTCTGATGTTTCTTTGCGATCGTCGGATATAAAATTTTCGTGATAGAGTTCAGCATTTCCATATCATTGACAGAAAGAATAATGGCATCTCTTAAATACTGATATCCTTTGATGTGTGCCGGAACTCCGATTTCATGAATGATATTTGTCACATCTGTCTCAAGATTACGTTCAAAATAAGTATTCTTATCTTCATAAGCATTAATTCTTCTTAAATCTTTTCTTCCGTCTCTCAACTGACGAATATGTTTGATTCTTGAAATCAGCATATCATTATCGAATGGTTTTAACACATAATAATTTGCGCCAAGATTAAACGCATCTTCCGTAATCTGTTCCTGTCCGACTGCGGATACTACAATAAATGCAGGATGCTTCTTAATTGTGCAATCTTTTCCAACCCGCTCCATCACAGTCAGCCCGTCTACTTTTGGCATAATAATATCTAAAAGTACAACATCTGGTTCTTTCTCTTTAATAATATCATAAATATCAGCACCATTATTTGCGTGTCCGACTAATTCCAGTTCATTGTCTTCTTTGATGAGCGTTTCCAGTAAGTCTAACATTTTTTCATTATCATCTGCAATTGCGACATTTAATTTTTCCATTTCTAATCCTCCATCACTTATTGCTGCTTTCCTCAGTAAACGACGGGCGCCCTGTTGAATTGCCATTTTCTAAGGATTACTTGTATTATATTCTCTGTCTGCCAGTTAATCAAGAGAATTGTTTCTACAATAAGTGTTCTTTTCTGTTATTTTTCGACATTTCGATTAATTACGACTTTTCATTTATTCCAGCATTTTTTCAGCAAAAATCCCATATCCTTTTGTTGAATCCTGAACAAATACATGTGTCACAGCCCCTATCAGCTTTCCATTCTGTATCACGGGACTTCCACTCATTCCCTGCACGATTCCACCTGTGATGCTAAGCAGTGTTTCATCCGTCACCTCAATGGAAAAGGCCTTATTTGAGTCTGCGTGTTCGGGAAAAATCTCCGTAATCTGTGCACGATATGCCTTTACTTCTCCCTCAACATTGGTCAAAATCTGTGCCTCTCCTGTTTCCACATCCTGCCTGTATCCAATACTCATCTGACAAAGTGGCAGTTTTTGCTGTGCGTTTGTTCCGATTGTGCCATATACCCCATTTTCCTGATTTTTTTCGATTGTTCCAAGCTTTTTTTCCTCACTGTAATCAATATAACCGGATAATTCACCTGGCGTACCCCTGCTTCCTTTTACTACAGAGACAATCTGTGCCTCATAGAGTTCTCCTTGTGAAATTTGAAGCAGTGCTCCGGTATCGGTATCACTGATTCCATGCCCCAGCGCACCATAAGCTCCTTCTTTGGTTAAGAAGGTCAAAGTTCCGATTCCCTGCGTATTATCTCTGACCCAGATTCCAAGCTTATACTTTAAATCCTGTGCTTTTACCGGCTGAATACAGATTGGAATTTTTTCTTCGTCCCGTTCTACTAGAAGTGTTACTTCTTTTCCCTCTGAATTTTGTATTTTATCAATCAGCTCCTTTTTATTCTGAATTGTCTCCCCATTTATCTCAAGAATGTAATCTCCTGATTTGGCAATATTTTCTGCTGGTGCACAGGTCATTCCATCCTCTTGTACAATTTCCCCTGTATCAATTATCAGTACTCCCTTTGTCTCCATATAAAGTCCCACCGGCTGCCCGCAAACCGAAACTTTATTTTCTTCCACCGTCTCAACTTTTATTTTTTTAACCGGAATCGTATCAAACAGCTTACAAGAAACCCAGTATGCACTCCCCTTTGAGGTTTGAATTGTATCTTCATAAGTCACAAATGGCAGATTTAATAATTCAGAAATTCCTTTTTCCTCTTCTTTGGACAGATACACCGTATCCGGAATTGCCTGTTCGGTGATTTTCCATCCAAAAAATCCTGCGCAGATAATATCTGCTAATAATAATACGAATAAAAGACGACGAAAATTACACTTTTTTTTCAAAAAATCACATCCTTTTGTTATTTTTTTCAAATAAATTCTTTTTTCGTTCAAATGCAAATTTTTATTTTGCAATTTTCACATACTAAAAAGGGTACACATCAATCGTGTACCCTTTTTAGTATGTGAAAATTCTATTATTTCAATCTTGTATTTTTTTGTTGTTGTGCCATTTCTTTCATCTCACGTGCATTTAAAAGCACTGCCTCTGTGATACTTTCTCCACCAAGCATCCTTGCCAGTTCTTCCACTGATTTTTCCTCACTGAGACGCCAGATTTTTGTCTGTGTTTCGAGTTCTTTTACACTTTTTTCAATTAAAAAATGAGAATCTGCCTGCGCTGCAATCTGAGGAAGATGTGTAATACAAAGCACCTGATGTGACCTTGCAATCACTGCCATTTTTTCTGAAACTTTCCATGCGGTTTTTCCACTGATTCCTGTATCGATTTCATCAAAAATAAGCGTTTCTTTTTCGTCTTTATCTGCCAGAATTGTTTTAATTGCCAGCATGATTCGGGAAAGTTCACCGCCTGAGACGACTTTTTGAAGTTCTCTTTTTGGTTCTCCAGGATTCGTCGAAATAAAAAAGCAGATGCTGTCTTTTCCATTTGAAGAAAAATCTGATTTTTCCTCAAACACAATCTCAAATGCCACATCCAGGAAATTGAGTTCCTTTAATCCTTCGATAATCTCTTTTTCCAGCTTTTTCGCCCATTTTTTACGGCTGTCTGTCAACTGTTCACACTGTTTTTGTAATTTCTTTTCCTGCTGTTCTACTTTTTTTCTTAATTCTGCCTGATTCTGTTCAAAATGTTCCAGTGCCTCATATTCTTCTTCTTTTTGCTTCTTATATTCCAGCACTGCCTCAATACTTGCTCCATATTTTGATTTTAAATGATTTAAGAGATTTAAGCGTTCCTCTGTCTCCAAAAACTCTTCCTGTGAAAACTGAAAATCTGAAAGATAAGAGGAAAGTTCTCTGTTAAAATCACTTAAAAGCGCATCCACATCATTTAACGTATCATAAAGTCCTTTTAATGCCTCATCCAGCTCCGAAACTAAAGCTAACTGCCGTACGGCTCTGCCAATCTGTTCTGAACTGCCTTCTCTTTCATAGCCTGTCAGTTCATACACTTCTGAAAGGTTTTCCGTAATCCGTTTTGCATTTATCATTTTGCGGTACTGTGCTTCCAGTACTTCATCTTCGCCTGCTTTTAATTTTGCATCTTTAATTTCTGAAATTTCAAATTCCAGAAAATCCATCTGCCGTTTTTTCTGTTCTTCGTCTATTTCATACTGTGCAAGTTCTTTTTTGAATGTCTTGTAAGTTTCGTAGTCCTTTTGAACCTGCTCCCGTTTTTCCAAAATTTCTGCTTTTCCATAAGCATCCAGAATTTCCATCTGTTTTTCCGGATATAATAAAGACTGATGTTCATGCTGTCCATGAATATCCAGCAGATAAGAAGCCGCCTGTTTTACCATAGAAACAGTACAGGTTTCTCCATTTATTTTACAGATGCTTCTGTTTCCTGTCAGTTTCCTGCTGATAATAACCTGTCCATCTTCCGGAAAAATATCCATCTGCTTTAATTTTTCTGCAGTTTTTTCGCTCACTTCAAATACCAGCTCTACAAACGCATATTCCGCATGTTCCCTTATCATGCTTTTTGAAGCTTTTTGTCCAAGAGCCAGATTAATCGAGCCAATTAAAATTGACTTTCCGGCACCGGTTTCTCCGGTCAGAATATTCAGCCCCTCTGTAAAATCCACTTCTGCCTCATCAATCAGTGCCAGATTTTTTACATGCAAATGCAACAACATATTTTTTACCTTGTACTCTCTTCGCCCGTGTTAATAATTTTTTTGATTTTTTCCATTAAAATAATCGTATCATCCACTGTACGGTTAATGCAGGCGATTGTGTCATCTCCGGCAATACAGCCTACAATTTCATTCATTTTCATATTATCAAGTGCTGCTCCGGCAGCATTCGCCATTCCGGCAACTGTTTTTATAACCAGAATGTTCTGCGCCATCTCCATTGATAACAGTGCATCCCGCAAAACCCTTTTATATTTTTCACTGTCCTGATTGGTGCGCTGTTCTAAAACCGTATATTTAGAACCTCCATCCGATTTTGCAATTTTCATCAGTTTCAATTCTCTGATATCTCTTGAAACTGTCGCCTGAGTCACTGCAAATCCAGCTTCCTGCAGTTTTACTGCCAGTTCTTCCTGGGTTTCAATGTCATATTGGTTAATCAGGTCAATAATTTTTGAATGTCTGGCAATCTTCATAATCAGTCCGTCTCCTTAGTTTTTCATTTTCCGTCTTAATACTTCAAGAAAACTAATGTTACTTATCTTTATAATCTGGGTGTCCTTTACGGAACGCCGTATGACAACCCTGTCTGCTGTGCGCATCGGAACATTGGTATCTCCATCAAAGCTTACCACTGCCTTTGCCTCACAGCCCTGACTTCCTTCTCCGATTTCTACCGTAATCTCATCTTCTGCCGGAAAAATCACACTTCTGGTATTTAAGGTATGCGGTGCTACCGGTGTCATAATCAAAATATTTGTTTCCGGAGATACAATCGGTCCTCCTGCGGACAAACTGTATCCCGTCGAACCCGTCGCAGTTGCTATAATGATTCCATCTGCGGTATAGCTGTTTAAAAATTCACCATTTACATAATTATGAAATCTTGTCACATGTAAAGGTCCATCTCTGCCAATTACAATATCATTTAATGCAACATCTTCTGCAATGAGTTCTTCTTTATGATAAACTTTTCCGTTTAACATCATTCGTTTCTCTATCGTATATTCATCTAACATCAGATGATTTAACGCTCCCTCAATAGAGGAGCGGTCAATTTCTGCAAGATATCCAAGCGTACCCAGATTAATTCCTAAAAGAGGAATCTGACGATTGACCACGTCTCTTGCTGCCTGCAAAAGTGTTCCATCTCCACCAAGCACAATAATACACTCGACATCCTTTGGAATCTTTTCTACATCAGTATAATGATTACTTCTGGCTTTTTGTTCCGATGTTTCTTCTCTTAAGATGCAGTATTTTCCCTTTGAATTTAAATACGCTTCAACCTGTCTTGCCGTCTTTAATTCTTTATCCTTTTGTCTGTTTGCAATAATAAAAAACTTATCCATTATTTATCCAACTCCGCATGGGCCAACGCAACGACATTCTGAATCGAAAGTTCCTGTTCTTTTGCCGGATTTTCCGTATCTGTCTTTACAATGTGAAGCAGATACTCAATATTTCCCTCCGGTCCTTTAATCGGTGAAAACTCAAGATGCTGAGGTGCAAATCCAATACTTTTTGCATACTCCATTACTTTCTCAATGACTTCTTCATGGACTTTCGCATCTCTGACGACACCTTTTTTGCCAACTTTTTCTCTTCCGGCTTCAAACTGCGGTTTAATCAGGCAGACTACCTCTCCGCCGGCTTTTAACAGATGATAAACCGGAAGCAGTACCTTTGTTAAAGAAATAAAGGAAACATCAATCGAAGAAAAATCTGCCGGCTCCTGCAAATCTTCTGGTGTCACATAGCGGATATTGGTTCTTTCCATGCAGACCACGCGCTCATCATTTCTTAACTTCCAGTCTAACTGACCATGTCCTACATCAATCGCATAGACTTTTACTGCTCCATTTTGAAGCATACAGTCTGTAAAACCACCTGTAGAAGAACCCACATCCATACAGATTTTATCCTGAAGGGTGACTCCGAAATTATTCATTGCTTTTTCGAGTTTTAATCCACCACGGCTTACATATTTTAACGTATTTCCACGCACCTCAATATTTGCAGTATCTGCAAACATCGAACCTGCCTTATCCTCTTTCTGGTTTTCTACATAGACACAGCCTGACATAATGACAGCCTTTGCCTTTTCTCTTGATACTGCCAGCCCTCTCTTTACTAACAGTACATCCAGACGTTCTTTCATCTTTTTTCTGCCTCCTTGATTGCCTCATAAATAGAATCTGCATCGATTCCGGCTTTTGCCTTTAACAGCTTTGGATTTCCATGTACAATAAATGCATCCGGAAGTGCAGAAATCTGTACCCTTACTTCTGGATGATGTTCCTGCATATACTCAGAAACCGCCATTCCAAATCCACCATTTTTTACATTTTCTTCCATTGTCACGATTTTTTTATGTTTTAATGCAAGCCGGTCAAGCATTTTTGTATCGAGTGGTTTTATAAATCTTGCATTGACTAAGGTTGCATTGATTTTATCTGCTTTTAATTTTTCCCGTACTTCTACTGCCGTCTCCACCATACTGCCCACGGCTAAAAGTGCAATTTCTTCACCCTCAAAAATCAGCTCGCTCTTTCCATAGACCATCGGTTCACGATACTCTTCGAGTCCATCATACGCCTCTCCTCTTGGATAGCGGATTGCAATCGGTCCTTGATAACGCACTGCAAATTTGAGCATATCGGAAAGTTCCCATTTATTCTTTGGCGCCAACACCGTCATATTTGGTATCATAGACAAATAGGATAAATCAAAGCATCCCTGATGGGTTTCTCCGTCACTTCCTACAAGCCCTGCACGGTCAATCGCAAAAATCACATGCAGGTTCTGCAGACAGACATCTTCGATTATCTGGTCTACCGCTCTTTGAAGAAATGAAGAATAAATTGTCACAACCGGTATCATTCCGCCAAGTGCCATTCCGGCAGCACAGGTCACCGCATGTTCCTCTGCAATTCCCACATCAAAAAAACGCTCTGGAAACCGGTTCCGAAACCGCTTTAAACCGGTTCCATCCGGCATTGCTGCTGTCAGCGCTACAAGATTTGGCACTCTGTCTGCCAGCTTTAGCATCACCGTGGAGAAAATATCCGTATAATTTGCCTTTCCTCCGGTTTTTAATGGAATTCCATGTTCCAGATTAAATGCCGATGTTCCATGAAATCTTGCCGGATGTTTTCTTGCCGGTTCATATCCTCGTCCTTTTTCCGTCTGGACATGCACCAGCACCGGTCCATCCACTTTTTTTGCTTCCTGAAACGTCTGAATCATTCTGCCACAATCGTGTCCATTTACCGGACCTAAGTATTTAATTCCCATATCTTCAAAAAACATTCCCGGAATCATAAGCTGTTTAATACTGTCTTTTGTCTTATGAATCCTCTGTACCATGGCCGGTCCGATTCCCGGTACTTTATTTAATGTCTTTTTGACTTCGCTCTTTAAATCCGTATAAGATTCTGCTGTTCTTAGATTACTTAAATAACTTGAAATTCCACCCACATTTTCCGATATCGACATCTTATTATCATTTAATACGATAACAAAATTTTTATTTAAGTTCGCTGCATTATTTAAAGCTTCATAGGCCATTCCGCCGGTCAGCGCACCATCTCCGATTACCGATACCACATGATACTCTTCTCCACTTACTTTGCTTGCACAGACATAGCCGACTCCTGCTGAGATAGAAGTCGAACTGTGTCCGGTATCATAAGCATCACAAGGGCTTTCCTCCCTTTTTGGAAATCCGCTCAATCCTCCATATTGACGCAGATTTTTAAATCCATCCTTTCTCCCGGTCAGAATCTTATGTGTATAAGACTGATGACCGACATCCCAGATAATCTTGTCCTTTGGAAGTGAAAACACATAATGCAGTGCCATGGTAAGTTCAACCGCCCCAAGGTTAGAAGCCAGATGTCCTCCGGTCTTACTTAAGGATTCTAATAAAAAATCTCTGATTTCCTGTGCCAGCACAGGCATCTGTTCTAACGGTATTTTCTTTATATCGTTTTCTTTTTCAATTGTTTCTAACAGCATCTCTTTTGCACCTCTATTTTCTGCGGGTACAAAGTGAAAGAAGCAGTTCTCTTAAAAATTCCTGTTCACCCGGAAGTTCCATAAGCAGATTCAGTGCCTCCTTGGTCAGCTCTTTCACATCTTCTCCCGCCTTTTTGATTCCTTCCAGAGTCACATAAGTTGTCTTATGGTTCTTTTCATCGCTTCCTACTGCTTTTCCCAGTTCCTCCATTGTACCTGTGACATCCAAAATATCATCTTGAATCTGAAAGGCAATTCCTATTTTTCCTGCAATTGTTTCTATCTTCTGTATCTCTTCTTCACTCGCTCCTGCAAGAGTTGCTCCGATTGTCATTGCACATTCAATTAATGCAGATGTTTTATTTTCATAAATATAATCCAGCATTTCCCTGTCCAGTTCCTGCTCTTTTTTGTCATTTTCCACATCTACGCTCTGTCCGCCAAGCATGCCGTCAATTCCGGTTTTCTTTCCTAGAATCGATAAGGCTTTTGCCACACGCTTCCAGCCCTCGATATCGGACTCTTCCAATAAGTCAAAAGCACGAAATGCCGTCTCATAAGCATAATTTAAAAGCGCATCTCCTGCAAGAATTGCCGCTGCCTCTCCATATACGGTATGTGTGGTTTTTCTTCCTCTTCGGTACTCATCATTGTCAAGTGCCGGAAGGTCATCATGAATCAGCGAATGGGTATGAACCATCTCCATTGCCGCCATAAAAGGTTCTATCACTTTCCCCGTTCCGCCAAACATACTGTAAACTTCTCTCATAAATACCGGTCGAAGTCTTTTTCCACCGGAAAGCATGCTGTAATTCATTGCCTCTGCCATATTTTTGGCAAAGCCCTCTTCTTTTGGCAGATATCTTTTGATAATCTCTTCCGCTTCTCTGGTTCTTTGTTCTAATTCTTCTTTAAAATTCACTCAGCTCACCATCTTCATTCATCATTAACATTCTTTTTTCAACGGTATCTATCTTCTCACTACATTCTTTAAGCAGTTTCATGCCAGTCTGATAAATCAAAAATGACTCCTCAAGCGAAACATCTGCACGTTCCAACTGCTCCACAATTCCATCCAGTTCTTCAAAAGCTTCTTCAATCGTCTGTGTTTCTTTTTGTTTCAAATCCGGTGTCATCAAACACACCTCTTTCTACTTGTTTTGTTCCGATACTCCTGGCTTCTATTGTTCCATCACTTACCTGAATCAGAAGCGTCTCACCTGATTTCACCTGTGAAATACTCGTCACTGCCTTATGCTTTTCATTTTCCACATAAGAAAAGCCCTGATTTAATTTATCCAGCGGAGACAGACCTTTCATCCGCTCAATATAAATCTTAAGTTCCTGTCTGGAAGTTAAAATTCTGGCTTTCATTGCAGTTTTAAGCCTTGTCTGAATACTTTCAAAATGCTGTCGTTTTTCTTCTATCTGGCTTTTTGGATTCAAATAATTCAATTTATTTTCATACAGTTTTAAGCCTTGTCGCTTTTGAGCAATCTTCTGTTGTAGCTCACGGTTTAATTTTGCATGATAAGCTTCCAATGTTCCCAATAAATCCTGTATCTCAAATACAGCAAGTTCAGCTGCCGCAGATGGAGTCGGTGCACGCAAATCAGCCACATAATCTGCAATTGTCGTATCTGTTTCATGTCCGACTGCAGAAATAATCGGTGTTCGACATTCAAAAATTGCCCTTGCAACCTCTTCTTCATTAAACGCCCATAATTCTTCAATGCTTCCACCACCACGACCGACAATAATCGTATCTACTCCATAAGTATCGAGTATTTCAATGCCTCTTACAATACTTTCTTTCGCTCCGATTCCCTGCACCTGTGCCGGATAAAGAATCAGCTGAACATACGGATTTCGCCTTCCCGCAACATTTTGAATATCACGCACGGCAGCACCGGTTGCAGCAGTTACGATTCCAAGTTTCTGAATGTATTTTGGAATCGGCTGTTTATATTCCGGTGCAAACATTCCCATATCTTCTAATTCTTCTTTTAATGCCAGATATTTTTCATATAAGGCTCCGGCACCCTCCAGCTTAATTTCTCTTGCATAAAGCTGATATGTTCCATCCCGCTCATACACTTCCACTTTGCCTTTTACCACCACGTTGTCTCCGTTTTTCATAGAAAAAGCAAGACCCTTTCTTGCACCGGCAAACATGACACAGGAAATCATTCCCGTAGCATCTTTCAGGGAAAAATAAATGTGTCCCGAAGTATGATACTTGCAATTTGAAACTTCTCCCTTTACAGAGATTTTATTCAGCAGAAAATCCTGCGTAAACATATTTTGAATATAACGGTTAATCTGTCCAACCGAATAGGCCCGATTCATATTCCTTTTACTGCTCCTTGGCAATCTTTCCTAAAATACCATTTACGAAGGAAGAAGATTCGTCTCCTCCGAATTTTTTACTTAATTCAACCGCCTCATTGATTGCAACTTTAAACGGTACATCTTCATCGTATTTCATTTCATAAACAGCAAGTCTTAAGATATTTAAGTCCACTTTACTCATACGGTTTACTTTCCATCCGGAAGATACTTTGTTTAACAACTCATCAATTTCTTCTACGTGTTCTAATACTTTTTCATATTTTTCACGCATATATTCTTCTTCCTGTGGAGAAAGTTCTTCTAATGTTTCAAAATACAGACTGCTCTGTTCCGGCATTTCTTCTACTGTATTGAATTCTCCCATAAACAATAACTTAAATATATGTTCTCTCATTTCTCTTCTTTTCATGTTATCCTCCATTTATAAAAAAAGGTGTCCTTTTGCGAGACACCTTTTCATTTTTACTCTATCTGTGTTTCATTTTTCAAAGAACTATTTTGTCTTTTCTTTTTCCATCTCTACACTTGCAATGCGCACATTTACATCAGAGACTACAAGACCTGTCATATTTTCGATTGCTGCTTTTACTTTTTCCTGTACGGTTTTGCTTGTCTCTAAAATATTGTATCCATACTCAATATTTAAAGCCAAATCCACGCAGACAATGTTTTCTAAAATATCTACCTTTACCCCTTTTGAAAGGTTTTTCATTCCCAGTTTTCCAACTAGTTCATTTGTGATATTTCCTGCCATAGAACCGACACCTTCTACTTCTGTTGCTGCCAGTCCTGCAATAATAGCAACCACTTCATCGGCAATCTGAACTTCACCCAGTGAGCCATTATCATGTATCTTATAGATATTTCTATCTTCTGCCATAATTAAACCTCCTATTTCTTAAAAGGATAATCTCCTACTTAC
>JAIIAN010000272.1 GCA_022717655.1 Bacillota bacterium
TAATATAATCATGCCGAGCTATTTCTCTAAAAACGTGTAGTAAGTGTGTAGTAGAGCACTTTTCCAGCCGAGAAATGGCTTATTTATAGGCTTTGTATGAGTATCTAGTGATATTGCCGTGACACACCATCAATTTTACTAAATCAATTTAAAATACCTCAACGCATCCTTAATATACTCCACCTCTGGGTTCTCTTTCCTGGACTTATTATAATTCACGCCCATGTCCAGACGTATTTAATCATAAAGCGACTTTTCCATTCTCATCTGTTTTTCCCCAATACGTTCCGCAGACATAATCTGCTTTGATATCCTTATCCAGCAAATACTGAGCCAACAAATCACTCGTATCTCCACAGCACGCAGAAATCTGCAATATATACTGTCATTATCGAATTTTCTGCACCAATGCCACAATATTTTCTATATGATACGTCCACGGGAACATATCCACCGGCTGGCACCGCTCCACCCGGTAGCCATGGCTTGTAAGATACTTCAAATCCCGTGCCTGGGTGACTGGATTGCAGGAAATATAGACCACACGCTTTGGGGAAAGCTGCAGCAGTGAGGATAAGAATGCCTCATCACTTCCGGCACGAGGCGGATCCATGAATACCACATCGGCAGTCTCGCCCTGTGCTGCCATCTTGACCATGAATTCTCCGGCATCCTCATTGTAAAATGTGATATTTTTCATGTTATTGCGCTTCGCATTGGTAATGGCATCACGTACCGCATCACGATTCACTTCCACGCCAATGACAGAGCCGGCTTTGCCTGCTGCTGCCATGCCAATGGTACCAATGCCGCAATATGCGTCGATTACCTTTTCTTTTCCGGTCAGTCCGGCAAACTCAATGGCTTTGCCATAAAGGATTTCTGTCTGTACCGGATTCACCTGATAGAATGAGGATGGAGAAATGCGGAAACGAAGTCCGCACAGCTCGTCCTCGATAAATCCTTTTCCATATAATGTAATGTTACGTTCTCCAAGCACCATGCTTGTCTTTTTATCGTTTACGTTTAAGATAACGGTTGTAATTTCCGGATGAAGTTTTCTAAGTGCTTTCACAAAATTATTTTTTGATGGAAAAATGGGTGAAGCACACACCAGTACCACCATAACTTCACCGCTTGCAAATCCTCTTCTTACCATCACGTGACGCAGTAAGCCATATCCACTGTCCTCATTATAGACTTTTATTTTAAACGATTTTAATAAGCCTCGGATATTTCTGATAATGGCATCCGCAGTCTGGTCCTCAATCAGACATTCTTCAACAGGAACCACTTTGTGTGTTCCCTCTTCATAAACTCCGGACACTATACTGCCGTCTCGTCTGTGTGCAAATGCTGCATTGACTTTATTTCGGTAATGATATGGATTTTTCATGCCGATAATCGGCTCTACCGGACAGATATCTTTTAAGAGCTTTTTGATCTGTTTTTGTTTTTTCTTTAACTGTTCTTCATAGAAAATCCCCTGCCAGCTGCATCCGCCACATTTTTTTGCCACCGGACATACTTTTTGCTCTTCTAATTTCTTATTGTTTTCTTTTATCGAATTGGTTGATTTTTTCTGTGTTTGTTTCATGATAACTCCATTGATTCTTTTTTTCTTCTATTATAGCAGATTTTAAATCGTCTTAAAACCCATGAAACACTGTGTTTATTCTGTACATTTTTTTTGAAATATGATATCATTTTATTTTGTAAACTTTTATAAACATATAAAAAAGAGAGGAATTAAAAAAGATGCTCCAAACAATTGAGGCAGTCAATTCTGCTGTAAACAACTTTATCTGGGGTGTGCCTGCTATGATTTGTATCATCGGTGTCGGTCTTTACTTAAGTATCCGTACCCATTTTCTGCAAATCCGCAAGTTCTCTTATGCCATCAAAACTACAATTGGACGTGTTTTCCGTAAAAGAGAAGCTTCTGATGGTGCAATGACTCCATTCCAGGCGGTCTGTACGGCACTTGCCGCCACGGTCGGTACCGGTAATATTGCCGGAGTTGCCGGTGCAATCGCAATCGGTGGTCCAGGTGCGGTATTCTGGATGTGGATTTCTGCTATTCTTGGTATGTGTACCAAATTTTCAGAAGTTACACTTGCCGTTCATTTCCGTGAAACCAATGCGCAGGGTGAACTGATCGGCGGTCCTATGTATTACATAAAAAATGGTCTTGGTAAAAACTGGAAATGGCTTGCCGCTTTATTCTCCCTTTTCGGTGTCTTAACCGTATTTGGTACCGGAAATGCAACACAGGTAAATACCATTACCACAGCAATCAATTCCGCACTGTTAAATTATCATCTTATCAGCGAAGATGCCGTTTCCACCAGCAATCTGATTATTGGTATCATCATTGCTATTTTAGTTGCCACTGTACTACTCGGAGGAGTAAAACGAATCGGTCAGGTAACAGAAAAACTCGTTCCATTCATGGCATTGATTTACATTGTCCTGTCTCTTGGCGTTGTTTTCTTAAATTTAAACCGTATTCCTTCCGTTTTTGCTTCCATCATTGAAGGTGCTTTCTCCCCAGCTTCTGTAACCGGAGGCGTTGTCGGAAGTTTCTTCCTTAGTATGAAAAAAGGCGTTGCCCGTGGTATCTTCTCAAACGAAGCAGGTCTTGGTACCGGTTCTATTGCCCATGCCTGTGCAGATACCAGAAAGCCGGTAAAACAGGGATTTTTCGGTATTTTTGAAGTATTTACAGATACCATCGTAATCTGTACTTTAACTGCACTGGTTATCTTATGTAGTGGAACTTCAATCGGATATGGAGAAGCCGCTGGCGCAGAACTCACCATTTCTGGATTTACCACTACTTACGGAAGCTGGGTTTCTATCTTTACTGCGATTGCACTCTGCTGTTTCGCATTTTCTACTATCATCGGATGGGGACTTTATGGTGCACGCTGTATTGAATATTTATTAAAAGAAAAATCAATCAAACCTTTCATGGTTGCTTACTCTTTAGTTGCCATTCTTGGTGCTACTGCTGACTTAGGACTTATGTGGAGTATTGCTGAGACATTCAATGGTCTGATGGCAATTCCAAACTTAATTGCCCTGTTCTTACTTTCCGGAACTGTGGTTCGTTTAGTAAAACAGTACTTTGAAACAGAGGGAAAAACCAAATAATGTAAAATAAAAATCAGTTATATGTTTTAGTTACATATAGCTGATTTTTATAGCTTTTTGATTAAATATATGTTATATTAGATTAGTTACCGCCCCTAAACCTCGGTACGAGGGCACTGAAAAAGTAGATAGTACCGCCTATGTTTGATATAATATAAATATCAAGTATAGGCGGTGTTTTTATGATTGAACAACAACAGAAGTTAG
>JAIIAN010000273.1 GCA_022717655.1 Bacillota bacterium
ATTATAAGAAAACTATGAAAGGAAGATGAAGAATTTAAATGAAGAAAATGAAGCTTCTTTTGGTTGCAACAATGCTTGCATTGTCTTTAGGGCAAAGCAACATTGCGTATGCTGTAGAAAAAGCAGAACCGGTAATTACGGAAAATAATACGCTTGTAGATACCCCGGCAAAAACGGAAAATGATACGGCTACAGAACGCATTGAACCCGAAGAGACGGAAGAAGAAAATGCGGAAATTGCACAACAAACAAATGCCGATGATGAGCTGAAAACTGTAGGTGCAGGGACAGGTGCTACTGCAAAAAATCCTCTGGTGATTTCAACGGAGGAGGCATTCCTTTGGGACTCAAGAACGGATAAAACGATACTCGCCGGTATCAACCCGGAGTGGTATGAAGCGAATGTTAAAAATGCTGGTGTTGACTACATTTCTATCAAGTTTCCAGCAGAAACAGAAACAATCAGGAAAGATTTTGGTGGAATTTATACTGGCTACGAAGGCTATTCTTCTACTGGAAAGCAATTAAGACCTGCAGCGATTACCTGTAAGCAGGTGTTTGTTGATTTTTCCGGGGCAACAAAACTGAAAAAAATCAGTACTCAGGCATTTTTTGAAGTATCTGGGTTGTCAGGTGTTATTGATCTTTCCAATACGTCTTTGGAAGTGATTGAGGGTAGTGCATTTAGAAAAACAGCGATTTCAGGCGTTATACTGCCTGATACCGTGAAGATTATTGGAAGTGACCCTAATAGTCCAGGGTCGCATGCTCCGATATTTTCAAACTGTCCCAACCTAGCATATATCCGTGTTGCGGGTGGTGATATGAATGCAGTTTTAGAACTGCCTTCCGGTTTAGAAACAATCAAAGCTGGTGGTCTTTACCTAGAAAATACCAAGATTGAAAAGACGATGAAAACCAATCCGTTTGTCATCAAAATTCCCGCAACTGTTAGGACGTTACAAAGTACAGCACTTGTTTTTTCTGATAATACTGCAAGTGCTAAAACGCAGTATATATTTGCAAGAACGGATTTTACTGACACGGATTTTGCTCAGGACTGTTTGTTTGAAAAAAGTTGGAAAAGCAGTTGGGGACTTGTTCGATTTGCTGGAAAGGACGCCTATGAAAGTTTTATCGCAAAATATCCAGATAGTGGTAAATTTTATGGCTATCCGACCTATGAATTTACGTTGAAATTTAAGGATACCGGGATCACGCAGACAAAACTTTGGGGACAGAGTATTCAGTATGAGAAGAAAAATAATTACTGGCAGCTAAACGCAGACTACACTCTCCCTGACAAACCAAACAGCGAGCCTACGCCTGCTGCTAGTCAGGTGGGATATTGGGATTTAAACGGCAACGAAATGGAAAAGGATTCTAAGCTTCCAGTAACGCCAACAGCAACAGAATTGACCGCTGTTTGGAAAACCCGCATCGCGCTCATTGAGCCAACAGTGTACTATACGCTAAACGGTGTTGTGGGAGAAAAGATGACCAGTTTAAATCCACCGGTGTTAAAGGTTCCCTATGTAAACAAAACCCCAGGGAAGATTGGTGTATATGTGGATCATCCTTTACTGAAATCAAAAGATGGAACGAAGGATAGCTATGTATATTTCAAATATAGATGGATTGATGTACAAGGACTTAGACTGGGTAGCCGTTCTACAACGGCAACACCAGAAAAGGGATCTGGAATCTATAATAGGAACGCTGCTGCTGAACTGAACAATCCAAATGAAGCATATAATGAGATTACAATCCGAGACAGTGGAGATGACAGAGTATCAACGGGAGGCAGAGATTATACTTTCTACAACTGCGAAATCTATGGATACTATGTACAAAACGGAGTAGAAAAGCTGTTTTACGTTTCCAATGGACTCGGTAGAGCATACTTGGGAGTAACCTCTAGTCCTGCCTATACGACAGATAATATGTTTGTCATTTGTGCTGGATTTAAGGATGTTTGGAATGTAACGTTCGACAAGAACGGAGGCACTGCACCGGAAGGGACAAATTATGATCCTAGTCAGGTGGAAAAAGGGAATACAATGATAGCGCCTGAAGGTCCTTTGAAAGCAGGTTATAAGTTTAACTGTTGGAAGGATACAGATAGTGAGCATGAGTATACACCGGGTGATGAGATTGCGGTAAACAAAGATCTTAATCTGGTAGCAAGGTATGCACCTAATAGTTACACGATCAGGCATGATGCTAATTTGGCAGATGCCACGGGAATGGATACGGAACAGGTATATGTTTATGATACTCCGAATGCCATTTTGCAGGCACCGAAGCTTATCAGCCCTACTAAGAATTTCCTCGGATGGAGTCTTCGTGCTGATGCCTTGTCAGCGGATTACAGACCGGGTGATGCTGTGGACGATATGCTGAAGGCAGCTATGGTAGCTTCACAGGATGGTACGATAACTTTATATGCTGTATGGCAGGACAAGAAAGAAATCACAATGACCTTCCGTTCTGGAGAAGGATTCTTTTCAGATAACAGCATAGAACAGGTTAAATACGTTCGTCCAAATCAACAAAGTGTTTTACCAGAACCACCTTTAAGGAAAGGTTATATTTTTGATGGCTGGATGTCCGGTAATGGTGATTATCCTGATCTTACGGCAGATGACAAAAAAACACCTGTAGCTATTGATGGGAAGAATGTGGTTTATACCGCAAAGTGGAAATCTAAGACTCCGGCAATAACTGATACCAAGCCAGATGATACCGATATGCCACAGGACAAACCACAAGGTAAACCTGAAGATAATTCGCAAGGTGATTCTCAGAACAAACCGCAAGATAAACCTGAGGACAATTCGCAAGGCAATTCTCAGGATAAACCTAATTTGCAAGGTAATTCTCAGAAAAAACCAAACAGTACACCGTCAAGTGGCACTGCTGTTCAGACAGGTGACCAGACAAAGATAAGTATCTGGGTAGTTGAATTGGCAGTTGCAGCATTAGCAACCATTGTTATTTTTAAGCGTTTGAAAAAGAAATAATATTCGAGAGACTTATAAATAGAAATGCCGAAAAAGCAATAATTTGAAAAGCAGGATCTGAACTTTCATGATGTGAAGGTGAAGAACCTGCTTTTTAAGTAAAACAAGACAAATCAAGTTTTTTTATCTGAAATAAATATAATATCTTAGTGGATTTTTCTTTTTAGTAAATTCTCCTTTATCATGATCTTTTATTAGATTAGATGTAGTAACATAAAAACTTCTTTCATTTTTTTAGGATTATACTATATTTTAAATTAATAATATATACATAAGAGGCTCAATCATTCGATAGGCAATCTATGAAATGATGATAATAAGGATATAAAT
>JAIIAN010000274.1 GCA_022717655.1 Bacillota bacterium
CAATAAAATAGAAGAAATTCCGATTCCAAGAGGAAGCTGATGTTTATTTTTCATAATTAAGATTCCTCCTTTTTTTCAGCTTTCCCGTCGGCAGTGTGCGGGATGGCAGTTTTTAAATTCAGCGTATAGAGAGTAGTTCCGTCGGCATTTTTCAATATAAGGGAATATTGATTCAAATAATCATGTGTTTCTTTTGTAACGGTCAGACAGTAAGAGGCATCTTCAGAAGAAATGGCAGTTCCATTTTCATCATAAGCAATCTGCCATCCATTGTTTGTTTTGACTGCTTCAGGAAACAACTCTTCAAAAACAGTCTCTGTACCAGAAGTATCTGTATCAGAGACTGCTTCTGCAACAGAAGAGACAAGAGTAGAACCAAGGGATTCTTCTTTTGCTTCTTTGCTGATTAGATGCGCTTTGACAAATACTTGAACGCAGAGCATACTGGCAAGAGAAAAAAAGAAAATAACAAAAATCAGCTCAATTAAAAAAAGGCTGGACTGTGAAGCATTTCTTTTATTCATGATGCGCCTCCTTTGATGCTGGATGTGTGACTGCGAATATGAATGAGAAGAGAGGCAGAAGTATGTTCCTCGTCCGTTACGGTAAAGCGCAGTAAATTTTCGCCAGCCTGTTCCATGGAAAAATTTTGTACGGCTAAAATTGTTTCGCCCTGTGATTTTGTTACCTGTTGTGATTCTTGTACAAACAGCTCTTTTAAGGCATTTTCATCCTCATAGATATAAGTAATATAAGAAACCCCGTCAATGGATTCTGTCAGTTCAAGGGCAGGAACATCTTCAATTGTTCCAAGACGGATAGAATCTGTCGAATCGTGCTGTCGGACTTTTTCTGCAACATAAGTAAGCGCAGTACGAGTGGTATAGTTTGTTTTCATATCCAGTGCAGTCTGTTTATAAACGTGCGCTCCGATTAAAAGAACGGTCAAAGCAGAAATGGTAAACAGACATAAAAGTCCAAGGGAGAAAAGCAGGTCTGTTACATGCGTTTGTTCAGGAAAGATTCTTTTCTTATTCATTTGACTCATGGCAGTTCCCCCTTGTTTGTCAGAGAAATGATAGTAATATCCGGCATCAGGTTGGAGGCATGAACTTCATAACTGATCAGATATTTGGAATGGTCATAAGTGATTCCATAATGCTCCTCCAGATAAGAAAGACTTTCCGGATAAGCTCCCTCAACTGCATAACAGTAAATGGTACTGCGGATTACAGCCTGTTTTAAATTTTCTGTCTCTTCTTGTGCTGTAGTAGCTGAGATAGAAGAGACAGACGGAAGAAACAGAAAAAAGACTGCAAAAAAGACGATAACAGGAACAAGAATCGAAAGGACGCTTTTTGAAATTGGTTTTTGCTGTGTAAAACGATTCATAATAAAAACTCCTTTTTGATAATAGGTACTCTCAAAATTTTAAAGTGAGTACATGAATCAACCCATTCCAGACATAATTCCCATAAGTGGAAGCATAACAGATAAAAGAATAAGTCCTACGATAATCGAAAGGACGGCAACAAGAGTTGGTTCTAATCTGCTGATTAATTGAAAAATACGTTCATTTACATCTTCTGCATATTGAAGGGAAATCTGTTTCATAGCTTCGTCAACTGCTCCTGTCTTAAAACCGATAGAAATCATACGGTTAGAAAGAGAATCAAAAATCTGACTTTCTGAAACTGCTTCGGAAAATCCCTGACCTTCTTCTAATAAGGTACGTGTCTTAGTGATTTTTTCTTCTAATACCGGATGTTCGGCAAGACGGGCAGCCATTTCAAGGCTTTCATCCGTATCTAAACCACTTTCGAGTGCCAGATACATTCCGCTTGCAAATCGGGAAACGGCAATTTTTTCAGAAAACTTTTGAGTAAACGGCAGTTTGGAACTAAGTCTAAAAAACTGGGCACGTCCTTTTTCTGTAAACGCAAAATACAAAAAACATCCTGCAAGTACAACCGCAAGAAGGACAAGAACAAAGGCATAACGGTTAATTAAGATTCCCATGTTCAAAATGTTTTTGGAAACACCGGTTAAGCCTGTTCCAAGCTGTTTATAAACCTGATTAAATACCGGCATAACTTTGACAATCAGAACAAGAATAACAGCGAGCATCATGGTAATCATAATAAATGGATAAGTAACGGCATTTTTGATACTGCGGGAAATGGTTTCCTGCTGTTCATAATGCTCAGAAAGTGCAGACATGACTTCATCAAGCCGTCCGCTTTCTTCTCCGATTTGTATCATATTGCACATATATTCCGGAAATACTTCGGTGTCTCGAATGGACTGATGAAAGATACCGGTTTCTTCCATGTTGGAAATCAGTGATTCTAATAATTCTTTTCCTTGTTCCGGACTATCCTCTGCCATCAGAGAAAGTCCTTCGGTAGAAGAAATACCGGAACGAAGAATCATTGCCATCTGACCGCAGAACATAGAAAGTTCGTTGTTGGATAAGGGTTTCATGTGACTCCTTTCTTAAACTAAACTATCAGAGTGATGGCAGAATTTAACGGGTATACCGTGTCACATAGTTGTCGCCATTTCCAATATAGTTTAAAATTTTTTTACTGTTATTATTTGCAGAGGCAAAGGTTGGGTCCATTCGTTCCCAGTTTTTGCCATCAAATTGAATGATATCGTCAATCCATCCTGTTTCCTCAAGATAGACGCTAATCCAGGCATGATAAACTTTGCCGGCATAGCCAATCTGAAGCTTCGTGGGGATTCCCTGAGAACGAAGCATTGAGGTCATTAAGGCGGCGTAATCAAAACAAATTCCTTTTTTGGTTTCCAGAGTTTCATCAACATCCGGCAGGTATCCGTTTTCAACAGTTTCCGCTTTTTCGGTATCATAAGTGACGTTATCAATCACGTAATGATAGATAGTAGAAACAGCATCGAGGTCTGAGGTGGCATCCTTTACGATGTCAGAAGCAGAGGATACAATCTTGCTTTCTTTAGAAAAATTCACATATTGGTTCGGATAAAGATAAGGAATATAATCATTTTCCAGAGTAACTTCAATGCTTTCTGTGTAAAGTGAAGCATACTGCGTTCCGGAAATATTTTCATAAGTCTTGATGGTGTAAGTTCCGTCACCGCTTGTAATCGGCAGGGTTACATATCCATCTTCCGGCTTTATAAAATACTTATATTCAATTTCATCTGGACCAATCAACTGAACATTTGCTTTTTGAGATGAACCAGAATAACAGGCCATTACATATCCCTGGTCTAAATGGGATGTGTCAATCAGCAAAGGTTCCTGCCCGATTACAGAAGTACCGGAAGCTCCCGGAATATGTAAATTCGGTTCATTAG
>JAIIAN010000275.1 GCA_022717655.1 Bacillota bacterium
GCCATAAGACCATTTAAAGTATCCGACAATTCCCAAATCAAGGCTGGTGCTAACATACAGCCGGTAAATGCCATTGCTATATAAAACCATTTATAAATTTTTGTTCCTTTTTCTTTTCCAAGATAGACCGCCGTCCTCTCTCCCAGGCAAGACCAGCCAATCATGGTTGCAAGGGCAAAAAGCACAGTCGATACTGCAAGCAGTTCCTCTCCATAAGGAATCACTCTTCCAAATGCCCTTGCCATCAGAGTTGTTCCATCTATGTTTTCAATGCCGGCTGAAAGATTTTGAATACAGATTTCCGGATGATACACACCACTGACTAAAAGTACAAGTGCCGTCATGGTACATACTAAAATTGTATCGACAAATATTTCTGCAATTCCCCACATTCCCTGAATTTCCGGTTTTTTTACATCGGACTGAACATGCGCAATCACTGAAGAACCCAGTCCTGCTTCATTAGAAAACACCCCTCTTGAAATTCCCGTCTGAATGATTGTTTTTAACTGATATCCTCCAACCCCTGCACATACTGCTTTTGGAGTAAACGCATTTTTTACAATTTCCGAAAACGCCCATCCAACTCTGTGCCGACAGATAATCAAAATTCCACACGCTGTTATCAAATAAATCCCTGCCATCAGAGGAACTAATTTTTCCGTACAGGCAGCAATCCGCTTCATTCCCCCATTTAGGACATAAGCAACAACCACTGCGGATATAACTGCTGTGAAAAACACAGGAATCTGAAACACATTTTTTAGTCCGTTTGCCATAGAATTTCCCTGCACCATATTTCCCATTCCAAAAGATGCACCGATACAGCAAAAAGAAAAGAGCACCGCCAGCCATTTACAGCCAAGTCCCTTTTCTATATAGACCATTGCGCCTCCCACCCACTGACCGTTTTCATCTTTATAACGATAGGTAATTCCCAGATAATTTTCTGCATAATTGGTCATCATCCCTAGTATTGCAGAAATCCACATCCAAAAGATAGACCCTGGACCGCCTGCCATCATCGCTGTTGCAACCCCTGTGATATTTCCCGTACCAAGTGTTGCCGCCAGTGCCGTACAAAAAGACTGAAACTGCGAAACCGCCTGTGTTTCTTTTGTATTTCTTATTTGTGGATTTTTAAAAAGTGAACCCAAAGTCTGTCCAAACCAGTGTCTGACTCTTAAAATCGAATAAAACTTCGACTGGACGGTAAAATAAATGCCTGTCAATAAAAAAAATGCCAACATTCCCGGACTCCAGACAAATTCATGAAGGGTATGTAAGATTTGTTCCATCTCTTACTGCTCTCTTATTTCGCTCTATTTAAAGCAGTATATGAAAAAACTGCCTTGGTTATCCCAAGGCAGTCCATTTTGTTACTGGATTGATTCCATATTTATTTTAGTTCAAATCAAAGACTAGGATAAAACTTATTCAAACGCTTTTCCAACAGAACCAAACAGTTCCATTTTTTCTTTGATTGTATCACAGATTGCTTCAAAGCCTGGTTTTAAGAGTTTACGAGGGTCATATCCTTTTCCTTCGTTGTCTTTACCTGCTTCGATATATTCACGTGTAGCTGCTGCGAATGATAACTGGCACTCTGTATTTACATTGATTTTAGATACACCTAAATCAATTGCTTTTTTAATCATGTCAGCTGGGATTCCTGTACCACCGTGAAGTACTAATGGCATTTCACCTGTGAGTTTCTGAATGTCATCCAGAACATCAAAACGAAGGCCTTCCCAGTTTTCCGGATATTTTCCGTGAATGTTACCGATACCTGCTGCTAACATATCTACACCCAGGTCTGCAATCATTTTACATTCTTTCGGGTCTGCACATTCACCCTGTCCGATGACACCGTCTTCTTCTCCACCGATAGAACCAACTTCTGCTTCAAGGGATAATCCTAATCCTTTGCAGACACCTGCTAATTCTCTTGTTTTTTCAACATTTTCTTCGATTGGATAATGAGAACCATCGAACATAATAGATGAGAAACCCGCTTTGATACATTTATAGCATCCTTCATAAGTACCATGGTCCAGATGCAGAGCTACAGGAACTGTGATGTTGAGTTCTTCCATCATTGCTTTTACCATAGCTGCAACAGTCTTAAATCCTGTCATGTATTTACCTGCACCTTCGGATACACCTAAGATGATTGGGGATTTACATTCTTCTGCTGTTAACAGAGCTGCTTTTGTCCACTCCAGGTTATTGATGTTGAACTGTCCTACTGCATAATGTCCTGCTTTTGCTTTTTTTAACATTTCTGCTGCTGATACTAACATATTTCTGACCTCCATTTGGTAAATTACCGCCGTTTCTGTTCTAAGAAAAATACAAAACGACGCTTGTTATTATTATAACACATTTCCCTTTTCTGGCAAGTATTTTTAAATAAAGTTAACAGATTTCCTATTTTCTGGACACAAACTTTGCAAGTCCGTCTGTTCCAACCGGTACTTCTACCTGTCCCTGAACCAGTGGAAGTGCATAGAGCACAAACTCTTCTCCGATATCAGACCCCTCGTTTGTAATCCAGGAAAGCGGAACGGTTTTCTCTTTGTTGCAGATTTCATTGACATCTTCTAACCCAAGTTTCATAGCGTAAGGCAGATGATTCGTTCTGATATAAGAAACCATCTTTCCGGTCTCTCCCTTTAATGCACAACGCACACCAAACTCTCCGGCAGATACGGCTTCCTGCTGGTCTGTCTTTGACATCATAGAAGAAGAACATCTCTGTGAAACATTTAACTCAACCGAACGTGCTTTTACGCCAAGGCGGTTTCTGACTAAATTTTCCAGATATTTTCCACATCCTGCAAGCATCTTATGTCCAAAAGTATCTGTTCCAACTGAATTATCATATTCACAGATAAAGACGCCATCTTTATCATGGATTCCTTCTGAGACACACACGACCACATTGACATTTTTTTCAAAACAAGCTTCTACTTTTTTTAAGAACGCTTCTTCATCAAAATCCGTTTCTGGAAGATAAACTAAAAGCGGATTGTCTCCGACACTCTTTCTTGCAAGCACAGAAGCTGCGGTCAGCCATCCTGCATGACGTCCCATAATCTCAATAATCGTAACCGATTTCTTCTCATAAACATTTGCATCCAGCACAATTTCACGAACGGTAGTTGCCACATATTTTGCAGCACTTCCAAATCCTGGAGTATGGTCTGTCAATACTAAATCATTATCAATTGTTTTCGGCTCACCAATCACACGGATGTCGCTTCCCACTTTCTCGGCATATCTGGAAAGTTTGCTTACTGTATCCATCGAATCATTTC
>JAIIAN010000276.1 GCA_022717655.1 Bacillota bacterium
CCGCCTGATTCGTTTTAGCTATGAGGGAATCTTTGAAGAAATTCTTGATAAACTTGGAGAAATGCCGCTTCCGCCATATATTACTCATAAACTTCAGGATAAGGGACGTTATCAGACGGTCTATGCAAAACATGAGGGAAGTGCAGCCGCGCCGACAGCAGGGCTTCATTTTACGAAAGAATTATTAGAGCAGATTAAGGAAAAAGGGGTAAATATTGCACATGTTACCCTTCATGTCGGACTTGGAACATTTCGTCCGGTAAAAGTGGATGATGTAGAAAAACATCACATGCATTCCGAATTTTATGTAGTAGAAGAGGACCAGGCAAAATTAATTAATGATACCAAAAAAGCTGGTAAGAAAGTAATTGCGGTTGGAACGACAAGCTGTCGTACTTTAGAGTCGGCAACAGATGAAAATGGAATCCTTCAGGCAAAAAGCGGATGGACAGAGATTTTTATTTATCCAGGATATCAATTTAAAATGATTGATGAACTGATTACAAATTTCCATCTTCCGGAATCTACTTTGCTGATGCTGGTTTCGGCACTGGCAGGAAAAGAGAATATTATGCATGCTTATGAAGAAGCGGTAAAGGAAAAATATCGTTTCTTTTCCTTTGGAGATGCCATGTTTATTCATGATTAATATTTGATAGAAAAAATTTCATAAAAAAAGATGTTCTGTCTACAAAAAATGTGGCAGAACATCTTTTTTGTGTTATTGTATCAAAAATAAAGAAAATGATTTTTTAGCGGAGCAAATCATGATAAAATTCCGGATAAGAAATATTAACACAATCTGCATGAGTAATTTCTGTTTCACCGTCCGCAACAAGTCCGGCAACTGCAAAGGACATGGCAATTCGGTGGTCGAGGTGACTGTCTAAAACGGCACCATGAAGTGGTTTTCCTCCACGTATAATCATTCCGTCATCTGTACCGGTAATATCACATCCCATTTCTGTTAAATGATGAACGATAATTTCAAGGCGGTTAGATTCTTTTACTTTTAATTCTTCAGCATTTCGGATAATGGTTTCACCATCAGCGCAGGCAGCCATAACTGCGATAACTGGGAGTTCATCGATTAAGGTTGGAATGAGGTCGCCTTCAATCACAGTACCATTTAAATCACTGTGTTTTACGAGTAAGTCTGCAACGGGTTCTCCACATTGGGTTCTTGTATTAAGCAGTTCTACGTTTGCTCCCATCTGCCTGCAGACACGTAAAATTCCATCACGGGTTGGATTGATTCCTACATTTTTGATTAGAAGTTCAGAACCTGGAACCAAAAGACCGGCTGCAATGAAGAAAGCAGCAGAAGAAATATCTCCTGGTACTTCTACTTTCTGGGCAGTTAAAACCGGTTCTGGTTCAATCGTTGCAGTTGTACCACAAGTTTCAATTGAGGCACCAAAAGAGGAAAGCATCAGTTCGGAATGATTGCGGGATAAAAATGGTTCCGTGACACTGGTTTTTCCATCCGCATAAAGCCCTGCAAAAAGCACACAGGATTTTACCTGAGCAGAAGCAACCGGAGACTGATAGGAAATTCCCTTTAACGGTGCACCTTTGATATGAAGTGGGGCACATCCATTATTATGAATACTGGTAATATCAGCACCCATCATGGAGAGTGGCGTCATAATACGTTTCATTGGACGCTTTTGAATCGAAGCATCGCCGGTGAGGTCACAGGAAAAGGTTTGTCCGGCTAAAATACCGGAGATTAACCTTGTGGTTGTTCCGCTGTTTCCGGCATCCAAAATTTCTGTTGGGGCACTTAAGCCATGCAGTCCTTTTCCATGAACCAGAATTTCACTTTCTGTTTCTTCAATTTCAATCCCCATTTTTTGAAAACAGGAAATGGTAGAGAGGCAGTCAGCACCTTTTAAAAAGTTTGTAATCGAAGTAGTACCATTAGCAAGTGCACCAAGCATAATGCCTCTGTGGGAGATGGATTTATCTCCAGGTACGGTAATTTCTCCTTTTAGAGGATGGGATTTATGAAATAACATATTGTAAACTCCTAACGCTCATAAATAATATAGTTTCGTTTTCTAAGCTGCTCAGAAGCGGCTTTCATGGCTTCTTCATCATAAAAATCAATCTTTAAGACACCTTCGTCAAATTCACGGTTATGAAGAATACCAATATTTTTAATACTGATTCCGTTCATCGACAGAATTGTTGCAATGGTGGCAATTGCGCCGGTTTCATCTACGATATCGCAGTATAAGGCAAATTCTTTTTTGATTGGACCACTTGAAGTGTTATCAAAAGAGTTTCGATAGTCTCTTGAAGAAGAAAACATCTGATAAAGCCCATCGGAATCTTTCTGGTCAATCAGGTATTTTGCCTGTACAATTAAGCGGATAAATTCATCTAATACTTTGGAAATGTTATCAGGGTTTTCCAGACAAATCTGCTGCCACATATAAGGGGAGGAAGAAGCAATTCTGGTAATGTCCTTAAATCCCCCAGCTGCAATACTTTTCATGTGTTCATCTGAAGAATCCAGTTTCTGAACCAGATTGACAAGAGAAGAAGCAACAACATGAGGCAAGTGACTGATTGCCGCAGTAATATAGTCATGTTCCTGAGCAGTAAGAATCATAGGAAGTGCTCCAATCGAGCTTACCAGTTCGCTGTACCGGCTGATTTTATCCAGACTGGCTTCCTCTGACGGTGTTAAAATATAATAAGCATTTTCGATTAGATGGTCGGAAGAATAAGCGTAACCTGTTTTTTCACTTCCTGCCATTGGATGTCCGCCGATAAAATTTGCAGCCATGGAGAGTTTCGTAATTTCTTTGTGAATTTCTCCTTTGACACTGCCGACATCTGTTAAAATACAGCCTGGACGGATTTTCGTTTTCAGCCATTTCAAACATTCAATATTGTAGTCTACTGTGGCACAGAGAAAGATATAATCACAGAGCGAAAATTTGCTGTCCATTTCTTCGCAGGCAATGTCAACAATGCCCTCAAAGACAGCATCGTCTAAAGTTTCCCGTGTTCGATTGTATGCGATAATCTGATAATCTGGGTGGAATTTTTTGATGGCTTTCGCAATAGAACCACCGATTAACCCAAGACCAATAAAACCAATTGTTGTCGTTTCCATGAAAATCTCCTTCTTTTTTCGGTAATCAGACAAGACTGATGCTGTGTCGTTAAAAATCAATCAGATACGACACAAGTCTGTCAAACATAACTATTTTATGACATCTTGAAAGAAAAGTCAACGGTTTGACACTTTAAAGCGCTACGCTGGCACTTTGCA
>JAIIAN010000277.1 GCA_022717655.1 Bacillota bacterium
ACATTTTTATTAATAATTCTTTTAGTTTTGACTCATTTATATAAAATTCTTCATTCACTTCTCCTGGAACCACTTTACCCGGGACATATTCTGTCTCTTCGTCAAGTTCATAAGATGACAGGCGATCAATTTGTGTTGCTCCTAAATCTGTCACCATATAAGGAGATATGACATCTTTATAAAGATTATAATAACTTACAACACCACTTGTATTTTGCCGGATTGTGGAAATCAATGCCGGAATATACTGTGTCTGGCGCTGCATACGTTCATTATTACTACCCTCCTGATTAATATCACGATAGCGGACATAAAGTTCTGCCAAATCTCCTGTCAATGTAAGTTCAGCCCCTTTTTGGAAAGCAGAATTAATATAAGTGTAGTCTTCCGGAACCGTAATGGTAACTCCGCCAACCGCATCATTGATTGCATGGATTCCTGCAATATCAAGTGAAACATATCCTGCAATCGGCAAATCATATAACAGCTCTGAAACCGTCTTTTCCATTGCAAGACAACTGCTCTGTTTCCCATCTCCATAAGCATACTGCGTTGCAATCTGGGCTTCAACCGACGTATAATAATTTCCGTTTGCATCATAGATATCAACATCTGTCATAGAATCTCTAGATACCTGAAGCACTTTTACCTTTTGAGTCTGCTTGTTTGCAGAAAGAATCATAATACAATCTGCCTGTCCTGCTGTTCCCGGTGTGGCTTGAAGTGTTACTTCTTCTTTTTTGTCCACACCTATAAATAAATAATTCTCCAAATCTGTATTATACTCATAAGTATGTCCGTTATATTCAATGGTATGATCTGATGCCTGTGATACTTCCGCCTGAGATTGCTGTTGCGATTCATTCCCTGCTGTAGTCTGAGCTAGTCTTGATGTTTTCTTAATATATGAAGCAACCACCACTGCTACAAACAGGGTAAGAATCATTCCGAACATTACTAAAAGAATGATTTTTCTATTTCTACTCTTCATTTACAAGTACGGCCTCCACCAAAAATCTCTGGTCACTGTTTCCATTACAGGTTGACAATGTAATAATTTTATTTTCTGTTGTAACCTCAACATCTGAATCAATATAAGAGGACATATTTCTTACCTCTTTTAAAGAGTCAAGATACTGCTGATAACTTTCATCTGACTGAAAATCAAATGAATTTAAAATATGACGATTATCATAAGTAACTGCTGCAAATACCTGATATGTGAAAATATGTTCTGGTGTGTAGATAAAAATCTGTGAATGTGCTTTCATATAAGACTCGTCCATATAAGACTTCAGACTTCCAAACATTGTTTCATCTCTCATATTATGTCCATAAATTACAGTATTTTTATCTGAAAAATCCTGTGCATTCAGACTCTGCGTATAAATCGAGCCTGGAAGTCCTTCTGCTCCATCGATTGTATGATCTAAATAATAAAGATCATCGGATACTCTTTGTAAAATCGGATAATCCACAGGCGTATCTGGAATTCGAATCCATGCATATACTTCTGAATTCTTTTTCTTTAAAGAAGCAAAATCAATTGGTATTTCCACTTTTTCTTCTTCTCTATCTGGTTCTTCTGTTGCCTGTTCTTCTTGCTTTGTTTCTTTCTGCGGTTTTATATTTTCTTTTGCTAAATCTTCATAGACCTGTTCTCGGTCTTTTTGTCCAAGATAATATCCGGCTCCAACTCCAATTGCAATTACAAAAATGGCAAAGAAAACCCAAAACAATTTATTTTTTTGTTTCATAAGAACCCTCTTTTAATTTTTTAACTTCCTGTTTCTTTTTGTTTCTTCCTTTTTCTTTCGGAATTGCTACTAAAGTAGAAAGTCCAAGGTATTTTTCAACGTCTTCTTCTGTATTAATATTATCATTTAATAAGAACTGAATGATAAGAATTGCACAAATTAACACAGCTCCTGCCAAAAATCCTAATACTGTATTCTTGTTCAAACTAGGGCTAATTGGATTTTCTGATGTTTCTGCGTTTTCTACTGTAGTCGGTGGGTCAGACTTTGTAATCTCGCCCATCTTTATTGCTGTATTTTCTGCTACCGCATTTGCTACAATACTTGCATCCTGAGGATTTTCACTTGTTGCTGTAACAACCAAAATACGTGTACTATCTTTATTGGTAACAGAAATCATATCAGAAATTTCTTTTCTTGTGAATGTCTTGCCTTCTTCTTTTTTTAATGTTTCAATTGCACCATCAACAACCGGTTTACTTGTTGCAATGACTTCAAAGTCTGCAGTCAATGCACTACCAATCTGAATATCGGCAAAGGATGTCACACTGGTTGTTTTATTTAAAATATAAAGCATCGCACTAGACTGATATTTGGGTGTGATAAATAAAATCGTACCACCAAGTGCCACCCCTGCACCAATCATTGCACAGATTAGAATCATCCACCATTTTTTAAGTAAGCACTGAAGTAATGCGCCTATATCAATCTCGATCTCATCATCATATTCTTTATTCATTTCATACCTCTTTTCTTGTTTTAAATATTATTTGTAGTATTTCCCATAGTAACTTCCATATTTTCTGCCATAATAGCTCCCTCTATGTGTATCTACTTTATTTAATACTACTCCTACAATATTTGAGTTTGCTGCCTGAAGCTGTTCTTTTACACTCTTAGCCATTGTCTTTGGTGTATGATTTGCTTCCAGTACCAAAATAGAACCATCACAATATTTTGCAATAACCGCTGCATCGATTACACTTCCAAGAGGCGGTGTATCAATGATAATATAGTCAAATGTTTTCTTTAACCCATCTAACAGTTTATCCAATCTTCCATTTCCTAAAAGTTCTGTCGGATTAACTGGAAATATTCCACAAGGAATCATAAAAAAATTCTTTTTATTAGTAGCATATATGACTTCTTTCATATCTGCCTGCCCGGAAAGATAATGGCTTAATCCTTTTTCAATTCCATGAATCTGATGACGATTTGAAAGAATTGATTTTCTCATATCCGCATCAATATGTAATGTTGCTTTTCCTGCTGAAGCTAACGTACGTCCTAAATTATAAGCGATTGTACTCTTTCCTTCATCTGGTCCACAGCTTGTCACTGCTATTACACGATTTTCTATACCTGTAAATTCCAGATTTGTACGCATGGTACGGTATACTTCTTTTTCCTGATTTGTCAGCTCACTTGCATCCACTAATTCTAATTTATCCACAAATCTTCTCTCCTCTAATTATTTTTTTGGGATTTTCTTCTGTC
>JAIIAN010000278.1 GCA_022717655.1 Bacillota bacterium
GCTCATGAACGCAGTCGCTTTGCGATCTGTCAGTGGGAGCTTTCAACTCCCACTGACAGAAGCATCCCCCTCACCCGCCGCTTAGTGCTCTGCGCACTTAAAGCAGGGGACTGCTTATCTGCGTTCAAATTAACCTTTAACAAAAATAACTAATTTTTCCAAAATGTTCTATCCACTCATAAATAATATCAGAACTATTGGCTTCTACAACTCGTACTAATTTTTTTAATACCTTCTCTGGTATCTTTGAATTATTATTGCAAACAAGAGCTTTTCCTGTACTGGTAATCCAAAGTTTTGTAGCATGAGCAGTGGCACGTCCTTCAGAAATATGAACATGAACAGGTTCAAGGGGTTCATTCTCATTTGACCAAAAATAAATACTATACGGACCAATTCTAAGAATTTGCGGCATTTAAAAGCCCTCCTTCTTGAGAAAACTCAATAATCAAATGAGCATTATTTCTAAGCAAATGTTTAAAATACTCTATTTGACTCTCTGAATAACCGCTAATATTCTCCCATTTATATTCGGGAAGCCAACAGGTTGCATTAGAGAAACCACCATCATCATTTGGCGTTTCAATATATACTTTAACCATTCCATTTGCTTTCATTTCCGAATGGGTAATCTCTGTATCATCATTTAAAGTTAAGAATGGATACATCATAATTAAACCCTCCTTTTAATTTTTACATTTCTTTTAATCTATTATAGCACTAAGAAAATAAAAATAATAATAAAATTAACCACCTATTTCTATTCAGTTTATTTATCCCTTTACACTTCTGCCTGCATTTTCTCCTGCCATTTTTCCAACTTCATTATATGCTTTCTGAAAATAATGATAGCTGTCTTTCATGAGCCTGCGTGCTTTCATTGTATGAAATTCATCACATACTAATACGATATCCTCCGCTTCCTCTGCCAGTTCCAGCTGTGAATGCCGAATTTTCCTATACGCTTCTTCGTATCCATTTTTGCCGTTATATTCCCCAATTGTAATCAAAAAGCATTTCTCAATTCCTGCTTTTTGTAGTTTTCCAAACATATTTTTAAATTTCTTTTTATAATCGTCTGCTGAAGTGCCTCTATCTCCATCGGTTTCTCCCTGACACCAAACTACATATTTATGCCGAATCTCTATCTGATTCTTTTTTGCATACAAAACAGCTTTTTCCAATCTTTCGACGGCATCCGATAAATAATCCTCATTTCCCTGCCATTCGCAGATAGCTGAACCACCTTTACTTGCGGATACTGCCAATACTGGAATTTTTGTTTCTTTATAGTAGGCATTTACAAAAGCCGTCACCATAGAACCTGTTTTCTTTTCCGGTTCATAGATGCCTTTTGGATTATTTTCATTCACACCAAAAGGCTCTTCTATTTTATATAAATGCTCTGGGTCGCTGACTGCCCGATACTCCATTCCAGCACCCTCCATAAGTAAAGGTGCTGGCTCATTCCATTTTTCTGTTGTAATTCCTCTTCCTGCCATGTTCGATTGTCCGGCAAATAAAATTAAATCGTAAGTTTTCATATTTATCATTCCCTCTGTCATCTAAGTAATATAACTCTTTATTATCTTATACGAAACTTAGCAAATTTGAAATGAATAAATCCTGTTTTTTATTTGAACAAACTATACACTTTTATTTTATATACAAAAAAGACCATTACATTTTTTATTGCAATAGTCTTTTTCTCTGCGGGCAACAGGACTTGAACCTGCACGGTCTCCCACTAGAACCTAAATCTAGCGCGTCTGCCAATTCCGCCATGCCCGCCTATCGAATTGTAAAAAAATAGGAACAAGCTTTTGCTTGTTCCAGTGAAGCATCGGGGATTCGAACCCCGGACAACTTGATTAAAAGTCAAGTGCTCTACCGACTGAGCTAATGCTCCATAATTTTTAGTACTTTGAACTGGGCTAGCTGGATTCGAACCAGCGAATGCAGCAGTCAAAGTGCTGTGCCTTACCGCTTGGCGATAGCCCAAGAACGCCTTACGGCTAAGGTGGATAGAGGGATTCGAACCCTCGGCCTCCAGAGCCACAATCTGGCGCGCTAACCAACTGCGCTATACCCACCATTATTATGTACATTTCTGTACAAGCGTGCTTGAAGGGATTCGAACCCCCGACCCACGGCTTAGAAGGCCGTTGCTCTATCCAGCTGAGCTACAAACACACATTCAGTATAAAGCATACTGAAAGCGGGTGATGGGAATCGAACCCACATATCCAGCTTGGAAGGCTGGTGTTCTACCACTGAACTACACCCGCAAGGGTTTTCCTTTTTTAAAAGGAAGTCGGGGTGACAGGATTCGAACCTGCGACCTCCTGGTCCCAAACCAGGCGCTCTAGCCAAGCTGAGCCACACCCCGAAAGTATTCTTTTTTTCGTTTTGTCTCAGGTGTTTTTTGCTCTTGCCCTGTGACAAGATATAATATACCACAGGGTTTTCTAAATGTCAACGTTTTTTTTTAATTTTTTTAATTTTTTTTTCTTTCCATAAAATACCCTCTATTTTCCCTTTAAAAGCTTTAATTTACGCCGTTTTATTTACAGCTTTCTAAATAGTAGATATCATAATGCGCAATTCCCTTTTCATCAATTTCCATCATTGCATAGCTTGGCTTTCTTCCATACTGTCTTGGATAAGATAAACTTCCTGGATTTAAAATAGTAATCTCCGGCTCGATTTGTAAATCCGGTTTATGGGTATGACCATACAGTGCCACATTGCATCCTCTGGCAAGTGCTTCTTCTTTTAACGTACTGGTTTCTACAGAGACTCCATAATAATGCCCATGTGTCATCAGCATACGGTAATCTCCAATTGTGACAATAATCTCTCTTGGCAGGTCTGAAAAGAAATCATTGTTTCCTGCAACAATATGTACCGGACAGGCTACTAAGGCCTCAATATAATCCTCCTGTCCTTCTACATCCCCCAGATGCAATAGGCAGTCAATTTTTCCTACTTTTTCTACCACTCTTTCTAAATTTTCTTCATGACCGTGTGTATCACTTACAATAAGTATCTTCATTCATTGCGCTCCCTTCTTCTTATTTATAGAAGTAATGGGGTCAAAGAAGTTTTGACCCCAACACCATTTACTTATCTATTCTGCTCTCTTTATTAATTATAAAAGATTTTCTTTTTCCAACAATTCTTTCATCAATCGAAGGGCATTTCCTCTATGGCTGATGCTGTTCTTTTCTTCTGG
>JAIIAN010000279.1 GCA_022717655.1 Bacillota bacterium
GCATAAGAGAAATAAAACGGAGCCATCATTCTCATATACCGAACGACTAACGGAATTAATTCAACGGCATCTTTTTTGTCAATAAACCACGATCCAATCAGCCCTGATGCGGTAAACAAAATCACACTTAAAAATCCAACTGCAATAATAGAAATTCCCGTTCCGATAAGAGCACCTTTTTTTACTCTTTCATACTTATCTGCCCCAAGATTCTGCGCCACATAAGTCGTCATTGCCGGTCCCATTGAATCTGCCACCAACCAAATTAGCATACTCAATTTATCACAGATACTCCAAGCCGCAATACTGTCCGTTCCCATTGTATTTACACTTGCCTGTACAATTGAGTTTGCAATTGGAAACAGCATGGACTGAAGTGCAAGTGGAAAACCAATCTTTATCATCATAGACATATGTTCTGCACAAAAATGCAGATGCCATACATGAATCTGTCCTCCTGCATGCTCCAACCGTGCCAATAATTTAAACGTAATGATTACGCTTACAATCTGCGCAAAAATCGTTGCAATTGCCGCTCCGGCAACTCCCATTCCAAATACACCAACTAAGAGAAAATCTCCGACAACATTAATCAGGCTGCTCAAAATCAATACATATAATGGTCGTTTGGAGTCTCCAAATGCTCTTAAAATTCCTGCTGCCATATTATAAAGAATTAAAGACCATAAGCCTCCAAAATAAATTCGGCAATAAATTAAAGTTGTCCCATGAATGTCTGCCGGCACACGCATCACTTTCAAAAGCCATGGAGATAACAGGACACCTGCAATAGAACTAATAACTCCAAGCACCATTGCAACTGTAAGCGCCGTACGAATGGAACAGTGAAGATTTTCTTTGTCCTTTGCTCCTACATATTTTGAAATAATAATCGTTGCCCCAGATGCCAGTCCATTCATAAAGTTAATCGGAAACTTAAACAATGTATTTACAGAATCAATTGCTGCCAGACCCACTTTTCCGGCAAACCTTCCCACAATAATTGCATCCACGGTAACATAAAGCTGTTGAATTAAACTGCCCGCAATCAATGGCAGTACAAATAAGAGAATCGCCTTTCCGATATTCCCATAAATAAGGTCATTTTTCTTCATATCATTTTAACCTTTCCCTCATTTTTTTTGCTATCCACACACACTTACCGTTTTTTGCCTGATTACTTCTTGTATAAATGACACGCTACGCTATGATCTTCATCTAATTGTATCATAGCCGGACGTTCTTTTTTACAAATTTCCATACATTTTTCGCATCTGCCCTGAAATGGACAGCCTACCGGAAGATCCAACGGGCTTGGAGCTTCCCCTTCAATTCCTTTAATCGGCTTGGAAAAATCCATATTGATATCAAAAATAGAATCCATCAATGCTTTTGTATATGGATGAACCGCATTTTTAGAAAGCAGAGCGCCCGGAAGCACCTCTACCACATTTCCAAGATACATGACTGCAATCTGATGAGCACACTGCTGAATCAGTGCAATATCATGACAAATAAATCCAATTGTAATATTCTTTTCCTGCTGTAGTTTTGTAACTAATTCAATAATGGTTTTCTGTACGGATACGTCGAGCGCAGAAGTTGCCTCATCCATAATAATAATTTCCGGCTCTAATGCCAGCGCACGGGCAATTGCTACTCTCTGTCTCTGACCACCACTCATATTATGAGGATAACGGTCTGCAAAATCCCCTGGCAATTCCACCATTTTCAAAAGCTGGCGACACACTGCATCTTTTTCTGATTTTTTAATTCTTTTAAAATTAAGCAACGGTTCACAGACAATATCACGGATTTTCATCTTTGGATTAAAAGAAGAAGTCGGATCCTGAAAAACCATCTGAATATTCTGACGGTTTTGCCTTAATTCCTCTCCCTTTAATTTCGTAATATCCTTTCCCCGATATAAAATTTCTCCTTCTGACGGAGTGTCTAAAGAAACCAGAAACTTCATAAAGGTACTTTTTCCACAGCCGGATTCTCCTACGACGCCTAATGTCTCTCCTTTATAAAACTTCAGACTGACATCATTGTTTGCAACTAACACGCGGCCACCAGAAGCAGGAAAACGTTTTGTTATATGTTTTGCTTCAAGAATAACCTCTTTTTGATTAGACAAATCGTTCACCTCCTACGGATGGTACTGCATTTAACAGACTCTTTGTATATTCATTTTCTGTTTCATGAAGAATATGTTCTCTTGTTCCCTCATCCTCAATTTTTCCATTTTTCATAACTACAATATAATCCGACATGTAGGCTGCAACCCCCAGATTATGGGTTACCACAATAATACTTGTCCCATAATTATCACGAAGTTCCATCATCTGACGTACAATCTGCGCCTGTGTTGTCACATCAAGGGCTGAAGTCGGCTCATCTGCTAAGAGAAGTTTGGGCTGATAAGTCATTCCCATTGCAATTCCGACTCTCTGTCTCATACCACCAGATAACTGAAACGGATAAGAATTCATAACATTGTCCGGACTTGCAAGATTCATACGTCCTAACATCTCGCATCCTTTTGCCCAGGCTTCTTTTTTAGAGATTTTCTCATGGGTCAAAATGTACTCTGTAAATACCTTTCCAACTTTTCTGGTTGGATTCATCATCGCGCCACTATCCTGAAAAATCATCGAAATCTGTGTTCCTCTGAGCTTTCTCCACTGTTCATTTGTATAAGAAAGCAAATCCTGATTTTCAAACAAAATACTTCCCTCTAATACTTTACCGCCACCTGCAAGTAAGCCTAAGATGGCACGAATAACAGTTGTTTTTCCACTTCCAGATTCTCCTACCAAAGATACAATCTGTCCCTGTTTCATATTCAGATTAAAATGTTCTACGGTAGGCTCATTTTTATATGAAATGGTTACATCTTTTAACTGTAACATCTTTTTCCTCCTTACTCATCTTTCGGGTCTAAAATATCTCTAAGAGAATCTCCAAGCATATTAAAGACAACCACAACGATAAAAATTGCCAGACCTGGGAAAATCATAAGCCAAGGTGCAGACTGAATACAAGCTCTTCCCTCATTGAGCATATAGCCCCATTCCGGTGCAGGCGGTTTTGCTCCAAATCCCAAGAATGACATGGAAGCCAGTTCAAGCATCATTCCGCCAATGTCCGTTGCTGCTGTAATAATCAGTGTTGGAAGTGCATTTGGAAGCATATATTTAAAAATCATATGCGGTGTTTTAGAA